>JANOTH010000105.1:0-14853 GCA_031416275.1 Ferruginibacter sp.
CGTCTTCATGTTTAACGTATATGCTGATTTGCAAAATTATAATATTTGCAATTTAAATTATACTGTTTGTTTATGGTTTGATATGGCGAATGATTCCGTAAAGGGTAATACATGTGCAAGGCTTTAAAAAGCCTGTTTCAATAAAAAAGTCCCTACTTTTACGTAGGAACTTTCATTTGTGACCGCGTTAGGATTCAAACCTAAAACCTTTTGATTCGTAGTCAAATGCTCTATTCAGTTGAGCTACGCAGCCATTATTTTTGGACTGCAAATATAGGGATTTATATTTTGAATCCTATAGTCCTGATAAAAAACTGCTGTGGATATAATCGACAACGTTTACCAAGCTTTTAGTTTCTTCAAAAACTTTTAGCTGCCTATCCGCACCTGTGCCTTGCTCCAACATTTTATGTACATGGCTTATGGCATTTGCACTTCCTAGGTGAGGCACAACATCATCTACAAAGTCTAATAACTCATAAATAAGTACTCGGGTATTTACTTCAGATTCTTTACCGAAATCTATCATGCTGCCATCAATACCATACCTACTTGCACGCCATTTATTTTCTGTAATCAACCTTCGGTTGTACATCATAAAATTTAAATTCTGGGTGCGAAGCTTGTAGAGTTTAGCGCAAATTGCCTGAAATAAACCTGCAATAGCTATCGTTTCTTGCACAGTTAATGGAATATCGCAGATGCGAAATTCTACGGTATTAAAAAAGGGATGTACCCTAAGATCCCACCATATTTTTTTGGCATTATCTATACAGTTCGTTTTTACTAAAAGCTTAATATAGTTATCGTATTCCTCAATACTTTCAAAATGGTCTGGTATGCCGGTACGAGGAAATTTTTCAAACACTTTTGTCCTAAAGCTTTTATAACCTGTTTGTCTTCCTTCCCAAAAAGGCGAATTGGTGCTCAATGCAAAAACGTGTGGTAAAAAGTAGCGTGCGCTGTTTGCAATGTGAATAGCCATTTCACGGGTTTCCATACCCACATGCACATGTAAGCCAAAAACTAAATTGCTTCGAGCTGCCTCTTGTAATTCATTTACAATTTCGCTGTAACGAGCATGGTCAGTAATGAGCTGGCTTTCCCAATGGCTGAAGGGGTGTGTGCCGCTTGCACCAACCCATAAACCTAAACTATCGGCTATGCTGCTGATTGTTTTACGCAATGTAGACACATCCATAAAGGCCTCATCAACATCGGCACAAATATCTGTTCCAACTTCTACCACAGCCTGGTGCATCTCGGCTTTTACTTTATCCATTATAATCTTCTGCCCCTCGTGCACTATTTTCTGCTCATGGCTTTTTAGTTCATGCGTTTGAGGGTCAAGCACCATATATTCTTCTTCTACACCAAGGGTAAATTGTTTGTATGATAAACTAGCCATAAGTTTTGGTTGATTTTATAATTTTTAACAGCGCTAAATTATTTATACAATGTTTGTTTGTTAGCGCTTCGCTTTACATATTCGCCCCATGTGAGATTATCTGCACCTTCTACCTGTGCCTGGGCTTTTTCAATGGCGAAAGTTGCAGCAGCCTCCACAACCCAATCAAAATTTTCTTGCCCTACACTTGTAAGTTCAGCATCGGGCGCAGGGTTACAAAAATCAATGGCATAAGGTACTCCGTCTCTTATGGCAAGCTCTACTGTATTAAAATCATATCCAAGGTATTTACAAATACGAAGAACAATATCTTCCATTAATCTGTACCGTGCGGCATCTGGTTTAAAATCTGCAACGTAACGTAAGTGATGAGGATTGCGTGGCTCGTAAGGCATAATTTTTACGTATTTGCCACCAATGCAATAACAGCGATAATATTCATCAAAGATAATTTCCTCCTGCAGCATCATTACCAGCTGTTCAGTTTCTGCATGCTTTTCAAAAAAGTCATCTTTATCTGTTACCTTATAAACACTCTTCCAACCACCGCCGGCGTGTGGCTTCATGTATGCAGGAAAACCAATGTATTTAAAAATATTATCCCAATCCATTGGGTAAGCAAGGTTAGAAAACGATTCGCCGGTTGTATCTGTTGGCAAATCGTGCGATGGAACTATAACAGTTTTTGGCACCGGAACATCCATTTTTGTTGATAAACAGTTATTAAAAAACTTTTCATCGGCGCTCCACCAAAATGGATTGTTTATTACTGCCGTACCACACAAAGCAGCATTTTTTAAGTAAGCACGGTAAAAAGGAACATCTTGAGAAATTCTGTCAATAATAACAGCATACCCACTGCTTTCGCCTTGTACAACCTTATCTATCCTTACAGGTTCTGCAACAATTCCGTCAATGTTTTTGCTGTTTACTCTCTCAATAAATGCCTCTGGAAAACTTCTTTCTTTACCGTGTAAAATGCCAATTTTTTTCATATAAATAATTTACGTTTAAAATAAACTTGTGTGTAACAATAGTTATCAAATATATTTTTTAAGCCTCACAAAAACAAATTATGTTTTTATAAATGGTTGCCGAAAATTTTAAGCATGGTTTCCTTATTTTTGATGTTTATGTCTACCCAAAATATTGAAGTTATCATTACCGATAAATATATTATTGACTCTGTTTTTCTGAAAAGAGACGTTATTATTGATTGTTACTATTCTGAAGATTATTTTAACCATGCACTCATAAGTTTACTGCTTGTAAATGACGGGCAGGATTTGAGAACGATGCAGTTTGAAAATATTTTAGAAAAAGTTTATGCATCTGGAAATATAGAACCGGTTTTTTGTGTTGGCATTCACTGCTCATCAGATAGAAAGAATGAATACGGTACAGCAAAAATTTTAGACTACAAGGGTCGTGGAGCAAAAGCGGAGCTTTATACTCAGTTTGTTATGGATGAGCTTATTCCATTTATAAGAGATACTTACAAAATAATTTCATTTAAAGAAAAGTCTTTTGCAGGTTTTTCTTTGGGGGGATTGTGTGCATTGGATATTGTTTGGAACCATCCAAACGAGTTTTTTAAGGTTGGTGTATTTAGCGGATCGCTTTGGTGGAGAGATAAAGACCACCTTGACCCCGATTTTAATGAAGATACTGACAGAATTATGCAGCGGCAGGTGAGGGAAGGATCATACTATCCATGGATAAAATTCTTTTTTGAAGTGGGTACACAGGATGAAACCGCCGATAGAAACAATAACGGAGTAATAGATTCTATTGACGATGCGCTAGATATTATAGAAGAACTTAAAAGTAAAGGGTACACTAAAAAAAGTATTGAATATGTTGAATTGAAAGATGGCAGGCATGATGTACCAACCTGGGCAGAAGCATTTCCTACATTTTTGAAATGGGGTTGGGGTACAGATACAGCGTAGTGTTTTTGATTATACTATCCATCTCTTTGCTGTTAGTCATCATATATTTAAAAAAAATGAGTTTTAATATCAACTTAAAAGGATGGTTAAATTAGAAGTTTGGCAAAGAGGACCTTTGCAAGATATACCTGCTTTGTTGCAACCCGTTGCACACGCCCTATTGCAAGCCGAAGAAGAAATTGATGAACTGATGCAGGATTTTCCTAATGAATTATTGTGGGAGCGACCCGCAAATGTTGCCTCACCTGCTTTTCATTTACAACATTTGGCAGGTGTTTTAGATAGGGTTTTTACATATGCCCGCAATGAACCGTTAACAACTTTGCAACTAAACCAGTTGTTTGATGAAGATGTTGCACCTCAACAAAACGTAACCGTAGCAAAGCTTTTAGAGCGTTTTAAAACCCAGGTGCAGCTTGCATTATTGCAAATAAAAAATACAGACGAAGCTGCCTTAAGCGAGTTTAGAGGTATTGGAAGAAAACAATTTCCGTCTACCGTTATAGGGCTATTGGTACATGCTGCAGAACATACCATGAGGCATGTTGGACAATTAAGTGTGACAGTAAAAATATTGAAATTAGATACCATTAAAGTTTAATTACTGTTCATTGCGCCGGTTCATATTTTAACTGATAGCAACAAAACCACATTTAGTGTAATTTTATGTATGACTTCTAACGATCCGTTACATGGCAAAACCCTGCAGTTTATTTTGAAAGAACTTGTACATCATTTTGGGTGGGAACAGCTTGCTGCAGAAATAAATATTAATTGTTTTAAAACCAACCCAAGTATAAACTCTTCACTTAAATTTTTACGTAAAACAGATTGGGCACGCAAAAAGGTTGAAATTTTTTATATAAATACGATGACTTGATTTTTTAAATGAGGAAATATCCTAATCAAATTGATAATACTTTAATAACTTTAAATTAACGATTACATTAGGTTATTCTAAATTCTAAACAGGTTGAACTTACAGGCAAAAGATATATTGTTTTTACAAAACCGTGTTGCATATGTAAGGGATGAAATGGCCTACAAAAAACTGTTTTTCCATTATTACACGTCTTTACATCGTTTTACTTTAAGCATAGTAAAAGATTTTGAAGTAGCAGAAGAAATCGTTTCTGACAGTATGATGAAAATATGGGATATGGGCAACAAGCTCGCTACCATTGAAAAATTAGACGCCTACCTTTTTAGGACTGTAAAAAATGCCTGTTTTAGCTTTTTAGCAAAGAAAAAAATAATTACTGCGGAAATTGATAGCGTTGTTGTAAGTTCGATTTCTAACTATGAAAATCCTGAAAACCAGCTCCTAGTATCAGAAATGGAGAAAAAAATAAGTAACTGTGTTAACGAACTTCCACCACAATGCGTAATGGTTTTTAAACTTATTAAGGAAGAAGGGTTTTCTTATAAAAAAGTATCTAGCACACTTGAAATATCGCAGAATACAATTGAAACCCATATGAGAATTGCACTTAAACGAATAAAATCTGCACTCAATAATTACCTGGCAGAAAAATAAATTAAAATTCTTTGCGATGCTCTTCACGGTAAGGCTAATTATTTGAGTCATTGCTTTGACGATGAATAATATTTCAGAGAATCAATTCTACAATCTTCTTTCTTTAAAGCTTTCAGGCGATGCAAATGCGGCTGAGCTGCAACTGTTATTGGAGCAGTTAGAGGCTAATCCTCAATGGCAGTTTTTGTACGACCAGATGATGCTTACCGGAAGCGTTTATCCACCTGAAAATATAGAACAAGCTTATGCAGGGCATATAGTAAAAATGCATTTACAGGGAAAGCTGGATAATGAAAACCTGTACACAGAAGAACCTCCAAAAAAATCTTTTAAACGAATTATTTATGCCCTAGCAATTGCTGCATCATTTATAGGGATAAGCTTTTTTGTTTATTTAAAGGCAACCACAAACGATATCGTTAAAAATTCGATGAATGAGGTAGCAACAAAAAAAGGATCAAAGTCTTTTATTAAGCTTCCCGATGGAACGCAGGTTTGGCTTAATGCCGATAGTAAATTGACTTTTAAAGAAAATTTTGGGAACAAAACAAGAGAAGTTTCATTAAATGGCGAAGCGTTTTTTGATGTATTTCACGATGCTGAACATCCCTTTATTATCCATACCGGTAAGGCAGATATTAAAGTACTTGGTACAACTTTCAATATAAGAAATTACGCTGTTGATAGAACAATGGAAGCTACCCTTATAAAAGGCAAAATAGAAGTTACGCTTACAGATAGACCTGATGAAAAAATAATTATTCATCCACAAGAGAAAATAATTATATCGAAAGAAAGTAGCCTTGCTCTTAATGCAAAACCACAAACTATTAACAACATTCCAGCTGTTCGCAAAGTAATTCTGACTACGGTAACTTTTAAGGATACTTTAATTGCAGAAACGGGTTGGATGAAAGATAAAATGGTTTTTGTAAACCAACCGCTTGAAAAAATTGCAGAAGAATTAGAAAGAAAGTTTGCAGTAACCATAATTTTTAAAAATGATAAGGTTAAGGAATACAGGTACACTGGCGTGTTTGAAAAGGAAACACTTTCTGAGATTTTTCAAATAATAAGGCTTTCCCGAAAAATAAATTATACAATAAATGATAAAATAATAACGATTAATTAAAATTATAAAAGTTTAAAAGTGGCTTACAGTTTAATCCAATTTAAACAAAATGCTATTCAATAACATTTGAATATTTTTTCATAAAACCTAAACCTAACGAATGAAAAAAATTGTACAGTACGGGCGCCTAAATCATGTCTTTACTAAAAAAACATTGCTTATTATGAAAATTTCTACACTGCTACTTTTTCTAGCGTTGCATGTTTCTGCAAAAGATTATGCGCAGCAAAAAATTACACTAAATGTAAAAAGTACTTCATTTAAAACAGTTTTAAAAACGATTGAAAAGCAAACTACCTATCGTTTTTTTTATAGTGATGATGTAGTAGCAGGCAACAAGCAGGTAAGCCTTGTTGTAAACGATGCACCAATTGAAAGGGTAATGGAATTGTTGCTTGATAATTCAGCCCTAACCTGGAAACAGATGGATGCAGATAAAATTGTGATAGCATCAGTTACAAAAATTGATTATCCTGTAAAAGCAGCAACAATTTCAGGTACTGTTAAAAACAGCAAGGGCGAAGCTTTGGCAGGAGCAACGGTTAAAGAGCTGTTTGTAAATAACAGTGTTCAAACTTCTAACGACGGCTCGTTTTCAATAAACGTAAGAGATAACAACGCACGGCTAGAAATATCTATTATTGGCTACGCAACACAACAGGTTTCAGTCGGCAATGCAATTAGGCTTGATATCACTATGGTAGAGCAAACAAAAAGTTTAGACGAAGTTGTTGTCGTTGGATATGGTACAAGAACAAAGCGTGGAATTTCAACTTCAATTTCTTCCATTAACGCAAAAGAAATAACCGCTGCACCGGTAGCAGATGCTGCGCAAGCTTTACAAGGTAGAGTTTCAGGTGTTACTATAACACAAGGTAGTGGCGCTCCCGGTGGTACAGGTGGGTCGCTGATAAGAATTAGAGGTATTTCGTCTTTGAACTTAACCAACAATCCACTTATAGTAGTTGATGGATACCCTTTACCTGATCAAAATGCAGATAACATTTTGAATTCATTTGGTACGGGAGAAATTGAGCGAATAGATGTGTTAAAAGATGCGGGCTCAACTTCTATATATGGTGTAAGAGGTTCTAATGGTGTTATTGTTATTACAACAAAAAGAGGAAAAGCAGGAAGATCAAATTTTAGTGTTGATGTTTATAGAGGTGTGCAAGAAGCATGGAGGTTACCAACTATGCTTAACGCAAGAGAGTATGCTATTGCAAATACGGAAGCTAAGGTAGCTAGTGGTCAGGCACCAATTCCAAAATTGTTAGACTTTAATGGCATAGAGGCAAAGTATGGTAAGGGTACAGATTGGCTAGGGGAAATTTTTAGAAGAGCTGCTATACAAAACGTAACATTGAATGCATCGGGCGGTTCTGATAATGCGCAATATTCTTTTTCTGCAGGCTATTTTAAACAAGATGGTATTATTTATAAAACAGATTTTGAGCGTTTCAACCTTAGGTTTAATGGCGACGTTAAAGTTAATAGTAGAATAAAAATTGGTAACTCATTGTCATTAAATAAATATATTGAAAGAGGTGCAGATACCTACACGCCATTTAACAGCAATATTATATTGGCGCTTACTGCTCCTCCTACAGTGCTTGCACGCAACCCCGATGGTAGTTATGCAGGAGGGCTGAGCGAGGATAGTTATGGTGAACCAAACCCAATTTATGCCTTAGAAGTACCTAAAAATAAAAATGTAAAGTATAGGGTAACAGGAAATATTTTCGCTGAGATAGAATTGCTGAAAGGGCTGAAATTAAAAACAATGTTTGGTGGAGATTTCACCATGCAGGAAATTACCAGCCTTAACATTGCAACTCCATCAACCGGTGGTAGACCATTTATTTTATCAAGCTATTTTGCCCAAAAAAGTTTAAATCCTGATTATTTGGCCGAGTACACCTTAACGTACGACAAGGTGTTTGCTAGCAAGCATAAGTTAAATGCCGTTGTTGGTTATACTTTCCAAGAGAGTAGATTTTCTTTTATTAATGGCTCAAGAGGAAATAGCAATTTTACCTATAACGTGCCAGGCCTAAATAATATAATATTTACACCAACACTTCTATCTCAAATTAATAATGAAGCACTTGATGGTGTTTCCGGCAGATTAGCTTCTTATATATCTCGTATCAATTACGATTACGACAACAGAGGTTTTTTAGGGCTTTCATTAAGGAGAGATGGTAGTGATAAATTTGGACCAGGTAATAAATTTGGAAACTTTTACGCTGTTTCAGCAGCGTGGCGTTTAACACAAGAGCCTTTTTTACAAAATGTTGCATGGTTAAACGAATTGAAAGTTAGGGGCAGTATTGGTACAGTAGGTAACCAAAACATTGGTCCATACAGTTACTTACAAACGATCAATCAAGGTTTTCAATACACTTTTGGCAATTCAAATGGTGCAACCGGTATAGTAAATGGTGCTGCACCTAGTCGCTCTTTTAACCCTGATATTAGATGGGAGAAAAATGAACAGATTGATTTGGGATTTGATGCCTCACTTTTTAAAAACAGGTTGAATATTAATTTTGATGCTTACCAGCGTCGTTCTAAAGAACTAATCATTAATGTAGCACCGCCATTGGTTTCGGGAACGTTTGAATCTGTTCCATTTAACACAGGTGTATTACAAAATACAGGAATTGACTTAACTGTATCAGGTGAAATTTATAACAAACAGCAATTTAGTTGGAGAGCAAATGGAGTATTGGGTGCCTATAAAAATAAGGTTAGTTCATTAGGCATTTCTGCTCTTTTAGACAATGGCGGTTTTCCTAGAATAAATGGTGGAAGCTTAAGGACCACACTCGGATTACCTGCCAATTATTTTTATGGTTTTGTTACAGATGGTATCTTTCAAAATGCAAAAGAAGTTGCATCACACGCTGTACAAACACCCGGTAATGACCCAACAAAAAGTACAGCCCCCGGCGATATAAGATTTAAAGATTTGAATGGCGACGGTGTTATTAATAATGAAGACAGAACCAATATTGGTAATTCAAACCCAACTTTTACCTATGGTGTAACGAACACATTTGCCTTTAAAAATCTGGAGTTAGCAATTTTCGTGCAAGGTTCGCAAGGTAATAAGGTTTTAAATTTTACGAGATGGTATACAGAGGGTGGTGTAAGCAACGGTAATTATTCTAATGCTGTTTTGGCTAGGTGGACAGGCGAAGGAACAAGCAATTCAATGCCGAGGTTAATATTAGATGATCCAAACGGAAACAACAGGGTATCTGACAGATTTGTAGAAGATGCATCTTACATACGCGTTAAAAATGTTAGGTTAAGCTATGCAGTACCCGAAAAATGGGCGAGCCGTTTAAATGTTAAGAATACAAAGTTTTATGTAAGTGCTCAAAATTTAGTAACCATTACAAATTATTCGGGATTTGACCCTGAAGTTGGTGGTGGTGTTGACTACGGATTTTATCCGCAAGCAAGAACTTTTTTAGCAGGCATAACAATTGATTTGTAAATTTAAAAATTGAGTTTTATTATGAAAAATAGATTATTAAAAACGATTGCATTCCTAGTTTTCGTTGGAGTGACCTTTACTCAATGTAAAAAAAGTTTGCTTGATGTAGAACCTCCGGTACCATTAGGAACTGTAGATAATTATTACAGCAACGAAACAGAAGCTGTAAATGCAGTAAATGCAGCATACACGCCACTTTCGGCAATATACAATGGTGCAGCTTGGCACCTTGGAGATATTATGAGTGATGACGCTGACCAAGGCGGCGGAGGTGGGTTAGATGGCGCAGAAACTGCTGAGTTAGAAAACTTCAATGTAACATCCTTCAATCCAATTATCAATTTATTGTGGGCTCAATGCTACTTTGGAATTTTAAGAACCAATTTGGTAATTATAAAAACAGATGCGGTACCTGGTATTACTCCTGCTATAAAAAATAGAAGCTTAGGAGAGGGGAGATTCTTAAGAGCGCTTTACTACTACCATCTTGTACGTGTTTTTGGCGATGTACCACTTTATACAAATGCAATTAGTGTTGCAGAGGCTAGTGTGATTACCCGGTCTCCAAGAGCCCAAGTATATGCACAAATTATAGCCGATTTAAAGATTGCTGAAACTTTGTTGCCAAATAATAATCCTTATACAGACAACAATAACACATTTCCTAATAGTGGACGTGCAACCGCGGGGGCAGCAAAAGGATTGTTGGCTGCTGTTTACCTTACGCTAGGAGATAAGGCAAATGCTGCCGCAAAAGCAAAAGAGGTGATTGATAACAGATCTTTATATGGATATGCATTGTGGGCGGATTACGCAGACAATTTTAAACTGGAAAATGAGAACGGAAGAGAATCTGTTTTTGAAGTACAATATAGAAGTGGCGGAGGACAGTTTAGTGACTTTGGTGCAGGACAAAAACTAAATACTTTTTTTGGGCCAAGAGAACAAGGTGTGGTGCAATCTGCCGGATATGGGTGGAATGTACCAACTATAGATTTTATGAACCAATACGAAAAAACAGGTGCTGCTTACTCTACAATTATTGATAAAAGAAGAACTAGATCTGTTTGGCTACCGGGCGATATGAGTGGATCATATACACAACCGGCCCAATTGCAGGGTTCGCCAAATGGTTTCAATGTAAAAAAATATTTCATCCCCGCTACCAATACACTTGGTGATAATGGTGGTTGGACATGTGCGCTAAATGTTCCTATTATGCGCTATGCCGAAATATTGCTAATATATGCAGAAGCCGCAGGGCCTGCATTGGGAAAACCATTTGCTGATCAGGTAAGAGCTAGAGCAGGTTTAGCACCTTTACCGGCAGGTTTATCAGATGCGCAATGGCTCGATGCAATGTATAAAGAAAGAAGGGTGGAGTTTGGTTTTGAAATGCACCGTTGGTATGATCTTCTTCGTCATCCCGATCCTAATTATTTTATAACTGTTATGAAAGCAGCAGGTAAAAACAATGTTGCTGCAAAGCATAGGTTTATGCCAATACCACAAGGTGAGAGAGATAAAAATCCGGCTTTAACACAAAACACAGGATATTAATTATTATAAATAAAATTAGTTATGAAAAAATATATAAAACGCTTACCTCTTTTTTTAATAGCCTGTAGTTTAGTACTTGTGCAATGTAAAAAAGAACCTGATACATTGGGGCTTACAGGATCTGCATCTAAAGCTGATTTTACTTTTGCAATAAAGCCTTTGCAGGATACGCTGCCATTTGCATATGATGTACAATTTACAAATGCTAGCCAAGAAGCTTTTCAATACCAATGGAACTTTGGGGATAATACGGCTCTGTCGCCTGAAAAAAATCCTACACATACGTACAAAGTTGGTGGTGATTATAATGTTAACCTTGTAAGTGTAGGTTCTAATGGTAGCAATAGCATCACCAAGCGAATTTTCGTTATCGATGCATGTCAAAATGAGTTCTTTAATAACCTAACCGGTTGCAGTAATAATTTTGTGTGGACGTGGACTTCTGATGCAGATGCAATCAAAGTACTTTCACCTGATGGATCTCAGGTTTTCTTCAGTGGACCAGCCGCAGGTTGCCAGGTTGATGACCTTTATAAGTTTAGTGCAGATGGTACATTTACTTACGATGCTAACGGACAAACATTTGATGCGCAGGCTGGCTTTAGTTGCCAACCGCAAAAAGCTAATGCACCTAAATATAAAGTAGTTGCAAAACCGGGTCAACTTCCCCAAATTATTTTAAACCCATTAGCAACAGGTAACGGTAGACCATTTATTGGCACCACAGATGTTGTTGATGCCAACCGATATACTGTTCAAAGTTATACCAACAATAGAATGACACTACGAGCTGTAATAAGCGGTACAAGTGGGCAGTTATTAGAAATTAAATTTAAAAAATTAGAAGTACTTACACTTACCGATATTAAAGATTTACTAACAAATGGTGCTGTTGGGAGAACATGGAAATTAGACCCTACACCTGGAGCAAATTCAATTATTGTTGGAACCGAGGGAAATCCTTCAGAATATTTTGCTGGCGGTCCGTTAGAACCAAATTGCCAGGTAGACGATGCTTACACGTTTACAACTGCAAATAGAATAACTTATAACGCTAACGGATCAACTTTTAATGGCGGCAATATAGCACCAAATTTTAATTGCGGTGCTGACAGATCGTACTCAAATATTGCATATACGTTTGCAGCAACAACAGGTGGAGTAGCGGGTTTGGCTACAATAACAATCCCTGGTGCACCGCCGGCCACTTTTATTGGTACAACAGATGTGCCAACAGAAAACCTTTACCGAATAATAGACATCAGTCCTACAAAAATGACATTGCGAGCAGGTAGCGGTAACGGCACCATTTTTCAATTCAAGTTTATAGCACAATAAAAATAAAAAGTATGAAAAGTTTACAAAAGTTTTTTTGGTTGGTGTGCATTACGATGGTTTCTTTTATTTCGTGTACAGAGAAAGCAGAAGTTGTGAATGTGCCAACACAAGCGCCAATTACCGATAAAAATTGGCAGTTTGAATCAACGCCAAGCTGGGAAGATGATTTTGCTACAAGTGGTGCACCCGATTTAGCAAAATGGAATTTTGAAGTTGGCGGAAGCGGTTGGGGAAACAATGAATTACAATATTATACCCCTGGGCAAAACGCTACTGTAGCAGGTGGTAACTTAATAATCACCGCAAAAAAAGAAAGTAATTCGGGTCGTGAATATACATCAACCCGCATGATAACAAAAGGCAAAGCTGATTGGCTATACGGTCGTATTGATGTGAGGGCAAAATTGCCAAAGGGTAGAGGAACATGGCCTGCAATATGGATGTTCCCTACCGATGGTGCATACGGAACCTGGCCTGCATCTGGAGAGATAGATATAATGGAGCATGTAGGATATGACCAAAACAAAGTGCATTTTACCATTCATAATTCAGCGTTCAATTTTATGAAAGGAAACCAAAAAGGTTCGAGTAAAATAGTACCTACGGCATCGGATGAATTTCATAACTATAGAGTTGACTGGACACCTTATTCTATCAAAGGTTTTATAGATGGAGAGCAATATTTTGAATATGTAAATGCTAACAACGGTTTTACATCGTGGCCTTACGACAAAAAGTTTCATCTTATTTTAAATATCGCAGTAGGAGGAAATTGGGGTGGCGTGCAGGGAGTAGATAATACTATTTTTCCTGCAACAATGACAATTGATTATGTTAAGTATTATAAAATATTGCTTTAAATTTTACTACAATAAATTAAATAATTCACCTTCCTTATACTTTTTAGCGCTAAATAAATTTAATATGAAAAAATTTTATATACTCCTTTCGTCATTGATGCTTACGATGTTCTCGTTCGCTCAAATTCAATTACCATTAGACTTTGAGTCAGCAACATTAAATTATACGTTTGAGAATTTTGCAGGCGGAGCAACAACAAAGATTGCAAACCCTCAGGTTAATGGCATAAACACAAGTGCCAATGTAGCAAGAATGGTAAAAGGAACAGGTGAAGTATTTGGAGGAAGTTTCATAACACTTGCCAACCCAATAGACTTTAGTGTAAACAGAACATTCAAAGTAAAAGTGTATTCACCGAGAGTAGGAGCGAAGCTTTTATTAAAGGTAGAGAATGCAACAAACGGAGGTATCAACTTTGAGAAAGAAGCAACATCAACAGTAGCCAATGCATGGGAAGAATTGACCTTTGATTACTCTACCATAAATACCACCAACCAATACAGCAAATTAATTTTCATTTTCGACCTAGGTACAGTTGGTGATGGCTCAGCAAACTTTACATGGTTGTTTGATGATGTGAGATTGGTTGCAGCCGGCGGCGGCGGCGGCGGTGGCGGTGGTGGTTTAACGCAAATGAACCTACCTGTAACCTTTGATGATGCTACGGTAAATTATGGAGTTGTTGGTTTTGAAGGAGCAGAGCAGTCAACGATTGTTCCTGACCCTGTTTTAGCCACAAACACAGTTGTGAAAGTAATAAAGACGAACACAGCACAGTTGTTTGCAGGTACCACAGTAACAGCAGTATCAGGTGGTTTTCAAACAGGCTTTAGCGCAAACATACCATTTACAGCAACGGAGAAAAGAATGAATGTGAGGGTATATTCCCCTCATGCAGGTATACAGGTAAGATTAAAGGTTGAGGATAAAAACGATCCAACAAAATCATGCGAAACGGGAGCGACATTAACAACCGCAAATGGGTGGCAGACATTGGAGTTTAACTTTGCAAACGAGGCAGCAGGTACAGCAGCATTCAACCTTGCATTTAATTACAATAAGGTATCCATCTTTTTCAACTACGGAGTAACAGGAGCCGTTGCAGGCGAGCGGATTTATTATTTTGATGATGTAAAATTTGGTGCAGCAGCCGGCGGCGGCGGTGGTGGTGGTTCTACATTACCCGTTCTTCCATTGGATTTTGAATCTCCAACATTAAACTATACGTTCACTGATTTTGATGGTGGTGGAACAACGAAAATTGCAAACCCTCAGGTGAATGGCATAAACACAAGTGCCAATGTAGCAAGAATGGTAAAAAGTGCAGGTCAGGTTTTTGGCGGCAGTATTCTAACCTTAGCAGGCCCAATAGATTTTAGTGTAAACAAAACATTTAAAGTAAAAGTGTATTCACCTAGAGTAGGAGCGAAGCTTTTATTAAAGGTAGAGAATGCAACAAACGGAGGTATCAACTTTGAGAAAGAAGCAACATCAACAGTAGCCAATGCATGGGAAGATTTAACCTTTGATTACTCTACAATAAATACCACCAACCAA
>JANOTH010000106.1:0-13206 GCA_031416275.1 Ferruginibacter sp.
TTTTCTTTTTTATAGTTCCTTATTGTTGCACGTTTATTTATGAGTGTATTCGTTGCTATTTCCCTGCTCTAAAAACAACGAAAGCCAGTGATAATATTTTATTTTTTTTAGCTTTAGTGCTGTTGATCTTTTCAATTTTCACTTATCATCTGTACTATACTTTTTATACGGCCATTTTTCTATCAGGCTTTATTTTTATCTTCTTTATTTTCAGAAAGTACTTTGCAGCTTTTAATACAAAGGTTTTCCTTATCGCCTATTTAATCATCCTTATACCTTTTTTAATTGTCAATGGTTTCCTTACCGCCATACCTGTAATAACTTATAACAATGCACAAAACCTCGCTGTCCGCATTTACACCATCCCTATAGAAGATATTTTTTATGGAATGTTGTTGGTGATGATGAACATTGCAGGGTATGAAAGGTTATTAAAAAGATCTCAATAAAATTTGTTCCTTTTAAAAGGCTTACCATGCTTCATCCCGTTTTTATTTCACTTCATACATTTCTTCCCACCTTGTTGTGTACCTAGGGCTGCGCATTTCTACCCGCATTTTCCAATCTCGTTTTGTACCGCTGGCTGCAAATTTTAAAATATCACCCCGCATTGAAAAATTTACATTGTCAATCATATCCATCAACAAACGTTTGCCATTGTTTTTTTCAGCAACAAAAAGATTTGCCTGTATGGTGTCATCGGGCACTAGCCCACTAAGCATTACACCTGCTTTTTTATACTGCTTTGTTTTATCAAAAATTTTATCTACCAAACCAGTGGCAAATTTTATAAGCTCATTGGTCGCACTTGTAGCCACCGGAAGTACTATGTAATGGCTCAGGGTATTTCCATGTCTGAAACGCCCATTATTGGAAGGTTCTTTTGTTACCACAAAAATGCTGATAATAGTAGCGGCACTTTTTTGTCGGCGTAATTTTTCTGCCGCACGACTCGCATATGTTGCTACCGCTTCCTTTATATCTGCTTTATTTGTTACCGTTTGCCCAAACATACGAGTGCTAGCAATCATTTTTTTTACAGTTAATTGCTCATCTGCTATTGCTAAAGCGGGTTCGCCGTTTAATTCCTTAATCATTCTCGAGCCTACAACGCCCCCTAAATTTTTATAGGCCCACGGTGCAGATTTTTTACTTAGATCTAAGGCTGTGTAAACGGCATTAAATTCTATCAGTTTTTCTGCATACTTCCTGCCGATACCCCATACTTCGTTTACTGGTGTGGCTTGCAAGGCTTTTTCAATTTTTTCTTTGCTGTCTAACACCACCACACATTGCGTTTTTACTTTGTGTTTTTTTGCTAAATGGTTAGCTACTTTACACAATACTTTTGTGGGTGCCACACCAATAGAAACTTTAATGCCGGTCCATTGTTCTACTGTTTCTCTAATGTATAAACCTACTTTAAAAAAATCTTGCTTAGTGAATTCCTTTAAATCCAAAAAAGCCTCATCTACTGAATATACTTCTACATTTTCATCGCCTAGTAAAATTCGCAAAGTATCCATTACACGTTTGCTCATGTCGCCATACAAGTTATAGTTGGAAGAGAAAGTGGCAACATTATGTTTTTCTATAAGTGGCTTTGCTAAAAAGTACGGGCCTGCCATACCAACGCCTAGTTGTTTTGCCTCGTCAGATCGGGAGATAATACAGCCATCGTTATTACTAAGCACAACAACAGGTTTTTCATCCAACTCAGGCCTAAACAACCGCTCGCAGGAGCAATAAAAACTGTTACAATCTATTATGGCTTTCATTAGTAAAACTTCTGCGGATCTATTTTAAGGATGACCGTGTTTAATTATTCATTTAATTATTTACACACTCTTAATAACATACACCACCACCCCCCAAATTTTTACATCACTCATTTCTGCAACATCAATCTCCGCTACTTTTGGTGCATCGGCTACCAATAATAATTTATTAAATGTTTTTTGGTAACGACGTATCAGCATTTCACCATCTACAACAGCAATAACTATTTTGCCGTTTGTGGGTTGCACGCTTTTATCTACAATGGCAATATCACCATTAAAAATACCGGCATTCACCATGCTGTTACCGCTTATTTTCATAAAAAAAGTAGCAGGTTTATTCCGAATAAGTTGCTCGTTCAGATCTATACCCCGCTCCGCATAATCATCTGCTGCGGCACCAAAGCCAGTGGCATTGGCGGTTGGTACATTCTGTTGGGTAAATTTTTTTGTACCGGTGTAATTGCTGCCAAAAAAGTTTTCCACTTCCATAAAACATACATTTAATAACTAAATAATTTAGTAAAATTATACTAAAATAGTTGGGAATAAAATTTTTAATGCATTATTTTTTGGTTATAAAAAGTATAACGACTATTCCTAACTATAAAAGTGAAGCAGTTAACATTTTATAGTAAGATTTCATGTATACACCACAACTGTTCGGAAATTGCCGAAATGCTTTAAACATTCCGCTCCTACGGAGCTTGATACAATAAATCTTATTAATTATCTACTGAAATTTCGCTCCTCAGGAGCTTTCTTAGCTTCGCTAGAGGCGGTATGTCAGTAACAATTAAAGTAGAACACAATCAGAGCTCCATGGGAGCCACATATTTTTTCTTCCGAACAGCTGTGATGTATACAGCATGCTGTCGTTACAGCGCCTTGTGTGCCGAATGAAATATGAAATACCTGCAACTTCTGAATCTTATAATTTAACTCTAAACACTATTCAGGGCGTATTGTGTAAACATTCTGAGGAAAAGTTGATTAGTGATACATGCTGAGAAGTTGAGGTGGCGGACAAGCGGTTACTACATAGTGGAAGCAGTCAAATTTCTTTTCCTTTATTAATAAATGCTTCGGCTTATATTTTGTAAACTTTAAATAAAATATTATATGATAAAGGACGACAAAAATAGGTTTATGCAGATGGCTATTGATCTTAGCCAATATGCATTAGATAGTAAGTGTGGTGGGCCGTTTGGTGCAATCATTGTAAAAGACGGTAAAATAATTGGAAGTGGAAGCAACCGAGTAACGGCAGATCTTGATCCAACTGCTCATGGAGAAGTAGTAGCTATAAAAGAAGCCTGTAAAAATTTAAAATCAATAGATCTATCTGGTTGCGAGTTGTACACAAGTGCAGAACCTTGCCCAATGTGTACCGCCGCTATTTATTGGAGTAAAATAAAAGCAGTATATTATTGTAACACTGAGGAAGAAGCGTTAGCTCATGGTTTTTCAGATAAAAAAATATTGGCTGAAGTAAGAAAGCCAATAGAAAAAAGAACATTACCTTTTAAAAGGATAAAGAACCCACTTGGGGTGCAAGTTTTTAAAAGATCGTTAGAAGGGTAAAGCATAAAAAAAGTCGAGATGTAATACCTCGACTTTTTAATAGGTTAATATTTACCTGCTACGTATTCAATCAATTTTTCATCACTCATTTTATTAGAGGTTGACTCTTCTGTTTTGGTATTTTTAAACTGAGGAGTTTCTGCTAGGTAATGCATAAATTTTTCCTGAGATACGCCTGTTCCAGTTAGATGTATATTCGTTGCATTCTGCATGTGTGAAAGAATTTCCTTAAAAAACTTTGCTTCTACCATTCTCGCATGATTATTTTCTGTTTTTTCACTGCTGTTTGATGTTGCCTCTTCGCCTTTTACATGCGCCAACACAACAAAATTGTCTGCTTCTGAATTTTCTTTACCGATAATTGTTGCGTTGTGTGAATCCATCCATACGCCAAATTGTTTTTGATTGGTCATAACTTATTATTTGTTTTTATTGATAAGGCAATAACTGTACCCCAAAAAACTTTTGTGTTTTGAAATTTTTTCAAGACCCAAGTATCAATTACAATTAAGTTGACATGATGCTAAAACAAATCACTATTACATACATATATACTGTATGCAAGTAAAACTAAAAAAGCCGACTCGTTTGTTGAGTCGGCTTTTTGATGAGGCGATAATATTAGGCGTCTAAAGTAACTTTTGTCATTTTATCCCCACCTTGAATACTGTCTAAAAATTCTATTCCGTCTGTAATTCTTCCAAAGCATGTATGTACACCATCTAAGTGTTGTGTGCCCTGTCTGTTATGGCATATAAAAAATTGTGACCCACCGGTGTCTTTTCCTCTGTGCGCCATGCTCATTACGCCACGGTCGTGAAATTGCTTTTCACCACTAGTTTCGCATTTAATGCTATATCCCGGTCCGCCTGCTCCTGTCCCGTCAGGGCAACCAGTTTGAACCATAAAGTTTGGTATTACTCTATGAAAACTAAGCCCATCATAGTATCCTTTGGCTACTAATTTTTTAAAGTTTTCTACTGCAATTGGCGCAGCATCGTCGTACAATTCAAAAGCAAGTATGCCTTTGTTAGATTCTATTTTTCCCGTTGTGCTCATGATAATTATTTTAGAGTGCAAATGTATGTTAAAGGTTAAACACAAAGTTCATAGCGGTTTTCGTAAACGCAATCGGAGGATTTTTTAAAGACAATTTGGGGCAATGTGCCAAGGAACATTTTTCAACATTAGTTCGGGCTTCTCCGGCTACGGTATCTTTTATACAAATATGCCTTTGGCATTTGCATAAAATACACTTCCCTTCGTCCCCCGCTGCCCTTAATCTGTATACCTATTTTCAACTTTTATTTTCTGCGCTTGTTGCCGCCTGCGCTGCCGGCTTTTGTATTTATCCAATGCGCTACGGATGTTTCGCCCCAATGGGCTGTAATATTCTTTGCTTTTTTGGCGATAAAAAGTTAATCTGTCTTTACTATCCAAAAGTTTTGCTAAGTCATCGTCTTCAAATAATTGTAGCTAGTATTACCATCAAATTTATCTGCCTTTGTTGTCAATACTTCTACCCGTTGGGTCTAGTAATATTTTCTCTTTTTTAGAAATGCAAAATTAATTTGCCCTAACTCTCCATACAACTTTTGATGCATCATCAGCAACTAAAAGAGATCCATCGCTTATAACAGTCACACCTACAGGTCTTCCATGCACTTCATCTTTATTTTGATCAGCGATAAAGCCCGTTAAAAAATCTTCGGGTTTACCTGAAGGTTTTCCATTTGCAAACGGAACAAAAACGACTTTATACCCTGAAAACTGCGAGCGGTTCCATGAGCCATGCTGCCCTATAAACATTCCGCCTTTGTATTTTGATGGGAAATTATTTTTTGTGTAAAAAGCCAACCCGAGTGATGCAGTATGTGCTCCTAAAGGAACATCTGGAACAATTGCTTTGTTTACCAATTCCATGTGTGGATCGTCCTTCATGCGAGGATCAGCATTTGCACCATAATAGGAGTAAGGCCAACCATAGAATCCACCGGGTTGTACACTTGTTGCATAATCAGGCACAAGGTCGTCGCCCAATTCGTCTCTTTCATTTACAGCCGCCCAAATCATTTTGGTCATAGGCTCAAAGCCAATACCAACAGGGTTTCTAAGCCCTGATGCATAGATTTTTTCATCCGTTCCATCAGGGTTTATTTCTAAAATATTGGCACGGCGTACTTCCTTATCCATACCGTTTTCCCCAATGTTACTGCCCGACCCAACAGTGATGTAAATTTTTGTTCCTGCATCATTTGCAATGATATTTCTTGTCCAGTGGTTATTGTATCCACCGGCGGGCAAACTTGCTATTCTCTTTCTTTCTTTCTGTAAAACAGTATCGCCGGTTTTATAATTATACATATCCAATCCATCAGTGTTGGCTACGTAAAAATGATTGTAGAGTACAAGCATTCCCAATGGCTGATTCAAATTTTCTGCGAAAATACTCGCCGTTTCATAGCTGCCATTTTTATCCTTATCTCTAAATAATCTTATGCGGTTTGCACTTGTACCATAATTCTGTGTTTTTATTTTGCGGGAAATACTTGCGCCAAATTTTTTAACGCCACTTAAAACTGTGTTTGTTTCTGCAATAAAAATATCTCCATTTGGTGCCTGGTAAATCCAGCGGGGATTATCTAAGCCCTCTGCAAATTTACTTACTGTAAAACCTGCCGGTGCTGTTGGCGTTTCTCCTTCTTTCCAACCAATAACCTTACTAAAATTTTGTTTTGACTTTGTAGCGTAAGGGGCAGGAAGATTGCTGCTGTCACCAACTACTGTGTTACTTTGTTTTTGTAGCTTATTTTGTTGCGGAGATGCGCAAGAGCCTAAATAAAAGGAAGCTATAAAAAAAGCAGTATGATAAAGAGGCTTGTGCATAAAGTTTATTTTTAAATAAGGAGGAATAATGATGCCAATTTAAAGAAGACTTAGATCTTTAAAACTGCTAAGTCTAATTTGTTTAAATAAAAGACATTTCAAGAACACGGAAAATAAGATGCAGAAGCATAAATTATTTATGTGCAATTTTGCAGCAATTATTTATATTACATGAACAAAAAAGCAGCGCTAGGATTTATTTTTTTTACACTCGTTCTCGATGTTACTGGTCTTGGTTTAATTATACCAGTGTTGCCAAAACTTATATCTCAATTAATTGATGGCTCGGTGAGCGATGCTGCAAAATGGGGAGGTTATCTCACCGCTGCTTATGCTGTAATGCAGTTTTTATTTGCACCTGTGTTGGGTGGCTTAAGTGATAAGTATGGTCGTAGACCTGTGTTATTATTTTCCCTCTTTGGGTTTGGGCTAGATTATCTTTTTCTATCTTTTGCGCCAAGTATGGCGTGGCTTTTTGTAGGCCGAGCTGTAGCGGGGATTACAGGCGCAAGTTTTACAACAGCCACCGCTTATATTGCTGATATAAGCACAGATGAAAATAGATCTCAAAATTTTGGAATGATTGGGGCAGCCTTTGGTATTGGTTTCATCATTGGCCCCGTACTAGGCGGGCTGTTGGGTTCGATGGGTCCCCGAATTCCTTTTATGGTTGCGGCGGGGCTAAGTTTTTTAAATTGTATTTATGGTTATTTTGTTTTGCCTGAATCTTTAAGCAAAGAAAATCGTAGGGCATTCGATATTAAAAGAGCTAATCCTTTAGGGTCGCTCATGCAACTAAAAAAATATCCATCGCTTGGTGGTTTAATCATTGCATTTTTTCTTATTTACATAGCGTCTCATTCGGTACAAAGTAACTGGGGTTATTTTGGCATTGAAAAATTGCAATGGGATGAAAAAATGATTGGTATTTCTTTGGGTGTGGTTGGGCTTTTAATTGGAATTGTGCAAGGAGTTTTAATTCGATTTATAAACCCGAAAATTGGGAATGAAAAAAGTATTTACTATGGCCTCCTTTTATATGCAGGAGGATTGTTGTTGTTTGCCTTTGCCTCCCAAACCTGGATGATGTTTGTAATTTTGATACCATACTGCCTCGGAGGAATTTGTGGTCCCGCATTGCAATCAGTAATATCAGGAAATGTACCACCAAATGAGCAGGGTGAATTGCAGGGTGCATTAACAAGTTTAATAAGCCTTACATCTATTTTCGGCCCAATGCTTATGACAGGCTTGTTCTCTTATTTTACAGGTCCAAAAGCTCCATTTCATTTTTCGGGTATATCATTTGCGCTTGCATCGATACTGATGTTAATCAGTGCCATCATTGCTTATAAAGCACTACATCCTGCAAAGAAAGAAGTAGTAACGGCAAAATAATTGCTTTAAAGTACAAGTTCGTAACTCGTACTATTCCCCAAATTGCCGGTGGTCTTAAATATTTGATTTTATTCCGCTCATAAAAAAGGTCATTTTTATTTAATCAAGTCTTTTATATCTGGGTCATCTTCCAGATTATTCATTTGCCTAGTGATATTTACTGCCCGTGCCGCAACATACCTACTTAGCGGTTTTACCGTAAAACGAATTGGGTTTGGCAAAGCTGCTGCTATCTGTGCGGCTTCGTTTCGGGTTAATGATGCGGCATTTTTATTAAAATAAATCAATGCTGCAGCCTGCACTCCAAATATGCCTTTGCCCATTTCAGCAACATTTAGGTACATCTGTAAAATTCTTTTTTTACCCCAAAAGATTTCAATCATAAAAGTAAAATATACCTCCAATCCTTTTCTAAAAAAACCACCGCCCTGCCACAAAAAAACATTTTTTGCAACCTGCTGGCTTATAGTGCTGGCGCCTCTAACTTTTGTTGGGTGCTTTTCGTTATACTTTACAGCTTTTTTTATTGCCTTTATATCAAACCCATTGTGATCAGGAAAAAGTTGATCTTCACCGGCCATCACAGCTAATTTTGCAGCGCTGTTTATATCGTTATACGATACATAATCTCTTTTAAGGCCGTTGCCTTTAATTAAACTTACAATTTGCGTAATGGTAAATGGTGGGTTAACCCAACGGAGTATTATGATATATAAAAAATGAGATAGAAAAAGTATTAAAAAAATTCGTTTTACTTTTTGCCACCCGGTTCTTTTTATCTTTTTTTTCATTTTTTGAAAACATTTGTACTCATATATTGAAGCCTGTAATGTTTTTTACCAATCGTTATTCCCTTATTGGCGCCTTTACTCATTAGGTACCCAATACCTGCAAGGCCTGCACCTGCAGCTAACAACGCAGGACTAAAATTTTTATTATCGGCAACATAAACAACGCCTGAGGCAAGGGTAATTAAAATACCGCCACCAAGTAAGGTTGCGCCACTTCCTGCGAGATTAAACTTCTTATTATCCTGCCCAAAATGATATATTTCATTGTAATTGTACGCATAACTAAAACTACCCAAAGTATCTATTACAAAAAAACCGAGTGTAGTTGGTCTCCTTGATACTAAAAATTCCTGCAGAAAAATACTGTCACTTTTTATGTCATTAATTACTGCATTTCTATAAGCTCCTTGTGTAGTTACGAATTCAATATTTGAACCCTTATAAAAAATTTTTACAGTTTTATTTTTCTTCTTTAAAATAATAAAGTCAGCAGTTTGTGCCTCTGTAAATATTGGAGCTAAAAAAAGTATTATAACTATTACAAGACGCATGAGATTTATGCAGATTTAAATTTAGAATACCAAACCCCCGCAATAAGTGCAATTCCGAATGCTAAAAACATTGCACCTGATATTTTATTAACTATCGCAATATTTTTATCATTCAATTTATTTCTAAGTTTACCGGCAAGGTTTATTTTAAAAAAGTCCGCCGCAATATTCATACTAAGGCATATTGAAAATGTTACAATTTTTTCCTCTAGGGTACTGCTGATTGATTTAGTTGCGGCAGCAAGCCAAAGCGCAATTACACCAGGGTTAAGCGTATTAATTAAGAAGCCTGTAATAAAAAGTCGGGCATGGGTGGAGCTTGCAATCGTAACACCTTCGTCCATTTCTTTCTTGGTGTGGTACTTTTTAAAAAATAAATAAAATAAACCTAATCCAATTAAAAATACGCCGCCAGTGGTTCCAATTTGAATTTTATAGATTGTGAGGCTCTCTAGCATTGTGCTTGTAGCATTTGCAGCAACCACCCAAAAAATATCACTTAACCAAACGCCTGATATAAAATAGAAAGCACTGCTGATTCCATAGTTTATTCGGAGTTTTATTATAGTGAAAATAACCGGCCCTACTGAGAACACGAGTGCTAATCCTAATAATAATCCTGCTATTATGGCTTCAGTCATTTATAATTTTTAAATTTATAATGGTAGAAATGCCTATATATTGTCTTTGATAAATAGCTTCCATTCTTCCAGCAATTTACCTTTTAATACACGGGGAAATTTATGCTGACCACCTAATTTACCTTTTGATTTTAAAAAGTCCATAAAAACTTTTTCAGGCAAAACATTTACTGTTACCGCCTTTAGGGCATGCAACCGTTCAACCTCATAATCATCGTTGAGTTCTTTTATCTTTTCATCGAGCAAAGCAGCAAATTCTACAGGGTTTACTTTATCATCAGTAGCAATATACCATTCATGTGCAAAGAAATTTCCATGAGGCACACCCGCCACAGTAAATTCAGGTATGCTTACATTCATTTCCTCTGAAGCAAGTTCAATAGCGTTGTTCATATTATCAACGCTTAAATGCTCTCCAGTTAAACTTAAAAAATGTTTTGTTCGCCCGGTAATTATTATTTCACTTCTTTCTCTGTCTATCAATTTTACAGTATCTCCAATTGCATAACGCCATGTACCTGCATTGGTACTTATCAAAATAGCATAATCTTTATCTTCTTCAATTTCATGAATCATAAATGCTTCAGGATTTTCTACCATATTTCCATCTGTATCAAAATTCTTCTCATCGAAAGGTACAAATTCAAAAAAGATATTATTATTTAAAACGAGTTGCATACCTCTTGTTTCCTGCCGTGATTGGAATGCGAGAAACCCCTCGCTTGCAAGGTAAGTTTCTATATAGGTAATAGGCTGCCCTAGTAATTTAGAAAAGCCTTTCTTATAGGGTTCCATGGCAACACCACCGTGAACATAAAAAGAAAGGTTAGGCCATATTTCGTGAATGTTATTAAGTTTATACCGTTCAATAATTTTTTCGAGGCATATCTGTAACCAAGCAGGTACACCCACTAAAAAACCAATGTCCCAGTTAGGTGCGTTCTCAACAATTTCTTCCAGTTTTTTTGACCAATCTTTTTCTCTGGCAATTTTTTTACCAGGTTTATATAGTCCAAAGCTTCTAAACCATAAGGGAAGATTTTTTTGCTGTATGCCACTAAGGTCTCCTGCAAAATACGTAGCGCCTTTTTGCAATTGTGTACTGCCGCCAATCATTAGCCAACCTTTACCAATAGAGTTTTTAGGTACTTTATCATATTTAGCAAGACTAAGTAATTGCTTAATACCTGTTACCGTATTGCTGCGAATGAGTTCTTTTGTTATAGGAATGTATTTACTGGAGGCATCGCTCGTGCCACTGCTTAAAGCAAAAAATTTTATAACGCCAGGCCAGCAAACATCGGGTATACCTTCAAGGGTTTTATACCACCAATCATTATAAATTTTTGTATAATCGTATGTGGGAACATTTTGTTGAAATTTTTTGCCTGAATGCCTGCTTAACAAAATTTCATCAAATTTAAATAGCTGCCCAAATTGTGTAAACCTAGCTTTTCGCAACAGTTTTTTTAGCACCTTAATCTGCTGTCTCCTCGCATCTCTAATTGGTAAGTTTAGTGCTTTAGCAATGTATGCAGGCAACTTTATATCGAAAATGGGCATTTATGAACAAATTGTTATGGGAGACAAATATAGTTAATGCCCATGATGAATACTAGCTTATAAACCTTTGATAAATATCTAGGTTTTTTAAAAATGTGTTTTTTAAATTTCGGTTTGCAGTATATATTCTACATTTTTTAAGTTGCATAAACTACTTCGTAAAGTATCTAATTGTTTAATATTTGCATATCAATAAATCCTACATCAAAATTCATATTCCTATCCCTATCCCCGAAGAACAAATAAACATATACCAATAAAACTGCCCTTGTAAAAGGGCATTTTTATTATACGAATTTTTCATTCTAAAAAAATAGCTATCCGGCTTCTGTAAGGTTATATGTAGTATTTCGTATTAAGACAGGTTACACACAATCATTTTTTGCATACAGGTATGAAATACACGATCACAGGTTTTATTACAGCTTTTGCCATTGCAATTTTTTTATTGGGTTTTAAACAAACGACAAATAATGTGTTAGCCGAAAAAATTAAGTTAATAGGTTTATTTGAGCCTATAGCAGTAATTGAATTGTTCACTTCACAAGGTTGTTCAAGTTGCCCATCGGCAGATAAGTTACTCAGCAGCACCATTCGTAATAATACAGGTAAAAAGATATTTGCGTTATCATACCATGTAGATTATTGGAATAGGTTAGGGTGGGCCGACCCATTTAGCAATTCAGAATTTTCGAGCAGGCAAAATAAATATGTAAATACATTAAAAATCGACGGCGCATATACACCCCAAATTGTTTAAATGGAAATTGTGAATTTTCAGGTTCCGATAAAAATGCATTATCATCATCGTTAAGCTACGCACTTGTTGAAAAAACTTATGTTGATTTTTTAGAACTCGAGGCCTCACAGGAAGAGCAAACAGGAATAAAGGTGAAATATAAACTTGATGGATATTTTAAGGATGCAACAATCAATTTCGCCCTAGTATCGAAAAGTGAAACTACAGCTATAAAAAGGGGAGAGAACGAAGGATTAACACTTACAAATGAAAATATCGTGCGGCAGCTTATAACAAGAAATGCAAACGAAAGTGGTGAGGTTTCCTTTGCTAAATATCCGGTGCCTGCGGTTGGTAATACAGCCGTAATAGTTTTTGTACAACGGAAGAATGAATTAAAAATTATCGGTGCTGCAATGTCAAAACTTTAGAATACTTGTAAAATTGAAAGGTATAAAGAGTTTAAATTTTTGCGAATTAAGGTTTAAATTGGGGTTATATCAGGATAGCTTTTATGCAACAAAACAATGTTTTTTTACCAGAAAAATGGTTGGATAATTATGGAGATGAATTGTATAGATATGCTGTAGTACGAGTAATAGATAATGGGTTTGCTGAAGATATTGTACAGGAAACTTTTTTAAGCGCCTGGCGTGCAAAAGAAACTTACAATGGAATGTCGTCAGAAAAAACCTGGTTATATGCAATTTGTAAAAACAAGATAATTGATCATTTTAGAAAACAGAACAGTAACTCATCAATCATTGTTGGTAAAGAAGAGGAAATTTATTTTGATAACGACGCACACTGGAAAAGTAAGGATTTGCCAACAGAATGGAATATAAATTACAATACAAAAGTAGATGTAAAGGAGTTTTATGAAACCCTTGAAAATTGCAAGAAAAAATTAAAAGATATTCAAAGAGAGGTGTTTGTATTAAAATACATGGAAGATTTAGATACTGTTGAGATCTGCGATATTTTAAAAATTACCCAGGCAAATTATTGGGTTTTAATTCACCGATGCAAACTTCACTTAAGAAATTGTATTCAAAAAAATTGGCTAAATATTTAAATGTAATTATGATTAAAAAATTAATGAATATAACCTGTCAGCAAGCAACATTTCTAACATCAAAAAAAGAGGCTAGGCAAATCTCAGTTGTAGAAAACATTAAGTTGGCTCTGCACTTTTCAATATGTGAAGGCTGTAAACGTTTTGCTTCGCAAACGAAATTTATTGGTATAAATGCTAAACACGCAGAAAGTTTTACA
>JANOTH010000107.1:0-4703 GCA_031416275.1 Ferruginibacter sp.
TAAGATCGGGTATGGATTTTTCATACGAGTTTAGATCTCAACAACGGCCATTCAGCCTTACTAGATTCCCTAGAGGTAGCTACCGTGAACAGAAAGTTTTTAACTATGAAGTAAATACAGATGTACTGGCTACCTACAAAAATAAAATAAACAGCAACCTTAATTACTCTGTGGCCGTAGGTGCAAATGCAAGAAGACAAAAATCTGATTTCAACGGAACCTATGCAGATCAGTTATCGCAGCCTGGTATCTATCAAATTTCAAATAGTTTAGATCCTGCAGTGTCTGATTTATCAAGAACAGAAAGGGCGGTAAATAGTGTTTACAGCTCAGGACAGTTAGCTTTTAAAGAAAGAATTTATTTAGATATTACAGGTAGAAACGATTGGTCAAGCACCCTACCGGCTAGCAACAATTCATTTTTCTATCCATCTGTAAGCACAAGTTTTTTATTAAGCGAAATATTTGATTTACCGCAGGCTATCTCATTTGCTAAAGCAAGGCTATCCTATGCGCAGGTTGGTAACGATACAGATCCGTATCAAACAGATAAATATTATGACAGAATTTACGGTAATGGTTTTACCAATCCCAACACATTATTTAATTCAAATTTAAAGCCTGAAATAACCTACAGCTATGAAGCTGGCTTGGACCTTCGGTTTTTTAAAAATCGCCTTGCTATAGATGTAACTGGCTATACCAATAACAGTCGTAATCAAATATTAAGGATACCGCTTGATCCAATATCAGGCTTCTCCAATGCGGTTGTAAATGCAGGTTTAATAAACAGCAAGGGTATTGAGGTTGTTTTAAGAGGTAAGCCAATTGTAAAGAAATCATTTAGCTGGAACAGCACATTAACATGGTCGCAAAACAGGAGCTATGTTAGGGAATTAACTGATGGGCTAACCAGCCAGGTGATATATAGCCACGAAGATAATATTAGTATAGAAGCTAGAGTAGGCGGCAGGTTAGGAGATTTATACGGAAGAGGTTTTCAACGTTCTCCTGACGGAAAAATTATTTATTCATCTGTAGGGTTGCCTGCACCGCTTGACCCTACTACAAAAAAAATGGGCAATGCATTTGCCGATTGGAAGGCAGGGTTACTAAATGAATTCACTATCAAAAATTTCCGTATTACTATTTTATTAGATGGGCAAAAAGGTGGTAGCATTTACTCACAAACCAATCATAAAAATGCAACCCTTGGTAAAACAAAAGTAACATTACCAGGCAGAGACAATGGTATTGTTGGTGATGGTGTAGTGCTAAACAATTCAACGGGAAAGTATGAACCTAACACAGTTA
Source organism: Ferruginibacter sp. (assembly GCA_031416275.1). Taxonomy (GTDB): domain Bacteria; phylum Bacteroidota; class Bacteroidia; order Chitinophagales; family Chitinophagaceae; genus Ferruginibacter. Next base: position 1,315 of record JANOTH010000107.1, read on the forward strand.
ATGTACCTGCCTTTGCTTACTACGAAAATTATTATGCCATAAGAAATGCCGAGACAAATACGTTTGATGCCTCTTATTTAAAGTTAAGAGAAGCTAGGGTGGAGTGGACCATACCTCGTAATGTTTTGAAGAAACTCGGAGTAGTACAATCTAGCATTGCACTATACGGAAGAGACCTTTTTAATATTACAAATTTCCCGGGCTTTGACCCTGAAGGCGGCAACTTAGATAGTGGCAGATTAACGCCAGGTGTGGAGCTGGCACAGTTTCCATCTACAAGAACAATGGGCGTAAACCTCACTTTTAAATTTTAATAAAAGACAAATTGAACAGTATGAAAAATATAAAAATACTAATGGCAATTGCAGGTTTTAGTTTGTTGTTTACAACCTGTACCAAAAATTTTGAAGAACTGAATACAGACCCAAACAGACCAAAAGAAATTACACCCGGTGTAATGTTGCCACAGCTTGAATATAATATTGTAAACAGCAGCATTACTGCCAGCAGAAACTTTACACACGAGTTAATGCAGGTAGATGCACCAAGAGTAAGTACAGGTGGCGCCGGCTTACACAGGTATGTAGTAAATCCAGGTGCTGGTCTGTTTCAAAGCTTTTATTTATACCTGACTGATATTGAGGACATTTATAAAATTGCCAACAAGCTGAATGAAAATAATTACAAAGCCATTGCTTTGGTATATAAAAGCTGGGCTTATTCAATCATTACAGATTTGTATGGCGATGTACCCTATTCAGAGGCCAGCAAAGCGGCGGATGGCATTTTACAACCGAAATTTGACAAGCAAAAAGATATTTACATACAGATATTTAAAGATCTTGATTCAGCAAATGCTTTATTCAACACGAGCAAAGCATTAACCTTCGGTGGAGATATTTTATATAATGCCAATAGCCTCTCAGGAGGTACCAATACGGGTCTTGTAAAATGGAAAAAGTTTTGTAACTCACTAAAACTTCGTTTGCTCCTAAGGCTTTCAAAGCGTGACGGAGAAATAAATGTAAACCAACAAATAACCACAATACTTGCTAACCCAACGCTATACCCCGTATTTACAGGCAATGCAGATGATGCTATTTTTAGATACTCGGGTACGTTTCCATATTTTAATCCATATTTTAATGAAAGGCAATTAAATTGGAGGGATGGTACTTATTTTACAAAGTTCTTTATTGATAAAATGAATGCCGACAATGATCCTAGAAGAACCGTTTGGACCAATACCGTAAACGTTAGTGGCTCACAAATGTACAGAGGGATAGAAAGTGGTTATCCAACAACATTACAATATGCAGTAGGCCAAAATTCAAGCTATACCGATGCATTAAAAACATCGCCGTTGCTTGGCGTAATGATGACCTACGCAGAAGTAGAATTTATAAAAGCCGAACTGGCACTTAAAGGAATGGCAACCGGTAAAACGCCAAAGCAACACTATGATGCAGGTATTACCGCCTCTATGACCCAATGGGGAGTTACAGTGCCAACAGGCTATCTTTCTCAACCAGGTGTAGTATATGACCCAGCCGCTAGTACAAATGCACAGTTGGAAAAAATTATCACACAAAAATATTATGCTTACTTTTTTGTAGATTACCAATCATGGTTTGAAAAGAGAAGAACAGGCTTCCCAATTTTACCAAGAGGCACTGGTATACCTGTAGAAAACTTGTTCCCGAACCGAGTGCCATACCCTACCTATTTGCAATCATTAAACCCTAATAACCTTGCAGCTGCAGTAGCATCTATGGGTGGCGATGATTCAAATATAAAAGTATATTGGGCTAAATAAAAAACCGTAGTTGTACAAAAAATATATTAATGAAATATCTTCCAAAGAATGTTGTTGGTGTTTTATGCTGTTGTCTTTTAACCAGTATAAATTTATTTGCGCAAGCACCCGTTGATAAAAAAGCAAAGCAAGCATTTAGCACAGAATACAGATCACTGATAATATTTTTTGATGGTTTACGACCAGATTATATTACCGAAGAAACAATGCCCAATTTGTATGCATTTAAAAAACAACATGCTTATGGAAAGCAGCACCACAGTGTATTTCCAACGGTTACCAGGGTAAATGCATCCTCCTACGCTACAGGCAGTTATCCCGGTACGCATGGTCTAATGGGTAACACCGTTTACTTTCCAAAAGTAGATGCTGTTAAAGGTTTAAATACCGGTGACGTTGAAGATTTAAATAAAATAAATAAAGCCACCAACGGTCAATTGCTCACATCCACTTCTTTAGGCGAAGTACTTAAAAACGTTGGTGCAGAGATGATGGTCTTTAGCTCAGGTTCTACCGGGCAGGCAATGATGCAAAACCATACACTTGCAGGGCCGATCATTAACCCCGGTTTTATTTTTCCAGATGGTATAAAACAAAAAGTAATTTCTGACATTGGTGCGCTGCCGCCAACTACAAAAGGTACAGCACAAAAGCATATTTGGATAACCGATGCACTCCTTAAATACGGTATTACCATGAACGGTCCCTTGGTAAGTGCTATTTGGTTTTCTGACCCTGATGGTATGGCACACAGTGATGGCATAGGTTCGCCAACTGCCATGCAATCTATTAGGGTAGTAGATGAGCAGTTTGGCAGAATCTTAAATGATTTAAAGCAAAAAAACCTTCATCAAAAATTTAATATCATCATATCAACAGACCATGGTTTTGTAACACATGTGGGTAAAGATGGCATTGCAGAATTTTTGATAGAGAAAGGTTTAAAAAAAGATAAAGAGTCAGATGATGTAGTGGTGGTAGAAGGAGCTATCTATGTAAAGAACCATAATAAAATAATTATAAAAAACATTGTAGAAGCACTGCAGGCAAAGGATTGGATTGGGGCCATTTTCACCAAGGGTGCAACCAAGGGAGCTGTAAGAGGAAATGTAGCAGGTACTTTTTCATTTGAAACCATACATTGGGATCATAAAAGATCAGGAGATATTTTAGTAGATAGAAACTGGGACGATAGAAAAAACGCCGCAGGATATGCTGGTACTAGTTTTTCAAAAGGTGTCGCAGGTCATGGAGGTCTAAGCCCTTACGAAGTAAATATTCCATTAATTGTAGCAGGTCCATCTTTTTTAAAAAGTGCAGAGGTAAATATGCCAACATCAAATGTTGATATTGTGCCCACGATTCTTTTTTTGCATAAAGTAAAAATCCCTGTTTCTATGGACGGTCGGGTAATGAATGATTTTCTTGTAAAACCATCCAAAGCAGTTATGGTAAAACCTTCCACTGAAACCATAACAACGACCCACAAATTGCCCGATGGTAGAACCTATGAACTCTCATTAAACAGAACCCAATCAGGAAAATACTTTTATGTGAATTATTCAAAAGTGAA
>JANOTH010000108.1:0-7435 GCA_031416275.1 Ferruginibacter sp.
GTTGAAGTTGATAAAGACGGTAAAGTAACTGCTCAAGGTAAAGAGGTAACAAAAGTAAAAGTAAATGGAAAAGAGTTTTTTGGTGGAGATGTAAAAACCGCTACTCGGCAATTGAACGCTGATATGGTTGATAGAATTCAAATAGTAGATGATTATGGCGATCAATCAGCTTTTACCGGAATTAAAGATGGCGACCCAACAAAAACATTAAATATTCAACTTAAGAAAGACAAGAACAAAGGTTACTTCGGTAATGTAACTGCAGGTGCTGGCACAGAAGATAGATACCTTACTTCTTTAAACTTAAACCGTTTTAATAACAGCCAACAAATTTCTATCACAGGGAATTTGAATAATACCAATGCAAACCTTTTTGATTTTTCTAGAATTCCCGGTGGTATGGGAGCCATTGCAGGCAGTATGGTAAGAAGCTTTGGTGGCGCAGGTTCGCCCTTTGCTAATTTTGGGAATAGCGATGGAGTAGGGGTTTCTAAAAATTTAGGATTTAATTACAGACAAGATTTATCCCAAAAACTTACACTTTATGGCAGTTACAGTTTCTCCGAAAAAACTAATTCGTTATTAAATGATATTAACCAGCAAAACATTCAAAGGGACAGCGTACAAACAAACCAACAAAAAACAAATGATTTTTCTGTAACAGACAATCATCGCTTTTCTTTTAATGTGGAGTATAAAATTGATTCGTTCAATTACATAAAATTTAATCCCGGCATTACTTATAGAAAATTTGATGACCAGTACCAATCAAGTTTTACTTTTTTTGACTCGAAGGGTGGCGTCAGAAACCAAGGGATAAATACCAACAACAACTATTCTGCTACCCCCAATTTTACAGGAAACTTATTGTATAACCATAGATTTCAGAAAAAGGGTAGAACACTTTCTTTAAACTTTAACGCTGGACAATCGTCCACAGAAGCCAATGATGATATAAATAATACTACAATTTTCTACAGGAATGGCTCACCATTTGGCAATTCAATTATTAGCCAAAACGTAACGCAGCATAACCAAAACCACAATTATGGCGTCAGTGCTTCTTTTAATGAGCAACTTTCTAAAAAGCGCACACTTGAATTTAATTATGCTTACAATAAAAGATTTACTGGAAATGATAAAGAAACTTTTGATGTAACGAACACAGGCAAAACAATGGTTGATAGTTTGTCCAACATCTTTGAAAATATTTACACAACTAATAAATTTGGAATAAATTTTAGGACAACTGAAAAGAAATACAATTATTCCGTTGGTTTCGCTGTACAGCCAGCAACTATAGAAAGCAACTCATTTAGCGGAGCAAAGTTGAAATTTAAACAGGATATTGTAAACTATTTTCCTGTAGTGCGATTTGCATATAATTTTTCGAAGAGCAAATCTTTTAATTTGAATTACAACGGAAGTACTTCACAGCCCACATACCAACAGTTACAGCCTATCTATGATTTTTCTAACAGGCAAAATATTGTATTGGGAAATCCTGATTTGCGACCAGAGTTTACAAACACATTCAGTATGCGTTTTAATAATTTTGATTTTATAAGTGGCAATGTTTTTTTCAGCAATATCAGTGCATCTTTTGTAAATGATAAAATTGCAAACAATGTTAGTAATTTATTTAGGGTTGATCCCACCACTGGAACCAAATTATTTCTTGGACAAGAAACTAGATATTTAAACACAAACGGGTATTACAACTTAAACGCATTTTACACTTATTCAAAACCAATAAAAAACAGAAAGTATGTATTTAACTACGGAGGAACTGTAAATTTTAATAACAATATTTCTTTCGTGGACAATCTTAAAAACAGGAGTCGGAACTGGATAGTAAGTCAACGTCTATCTATGGATTATAAACTAAAAAAATGGCTGGAAACAAGTGGTGGCTTTAGTTATACCTTAAATGACAACAAGGCTTCGTTGACACCTAATGCAAACAGCAGCATTAAAGCGTTAAATATTACGCATTCATCACGACTGTTCTTTAAAAATGATTTTATTTTAAATTACGACTTAGAAAAAAATATAAACAGAGGATATGCAAACAATGTCGTTGCAAATCCATTAATTATTAATGCAGCCCTGGAAAAGCAATTGTTGAAAAAGAAGAATGCATCCATTAAGTTACAGGCTTTCGACTTGCTGAATCAAAATACTAACGTGAACAGATCTGTTACTGCATTTTCTATAACAGACACAAGAACGAATAGATTACAACGATACTTTATGCTCAGCTTTATATTCCGTTTTAGCAAATTTGATGGAAGCAAGGCCGGTGCAGCTATGCCAATGCAGCAAGGTGGTGGAATGAGAATAATGGGCGGTCCTGGATTTTAAAATTACCTTACTTGAGGGAAAACATTTGGTATGTGAATGGGCGTTCCTGTGTTTTGCCGGTTAGGCATTTTGCTAACAACTGATACATCGGGTACTAAACATGGCATATTATCTAATGGTAGTGTTATTATTGGGTTGTACCTGGTTATTGAAACTAAGCCATTGCTTCCAATGTTGAGCTCTGATTTTTGTAAGTAACCGGGTATTTTCAATTTGGAAATTTCAAGTAACTTAAAATCTTTGAACTTTTTTAAATCAATGGCTTTGTCTTGCGCCTGGATATAAGTAAAACTTGATAACATTAATATTACAGAGAAAGTTAACAAATATTTCATGAGCTTATTTTAATCCCTACAATTTACGCAATTTTTTAAAGGCATTTATTAATCCATTTGTACTACCATCATGGCTTGTTACAACTTCTTCATTTATTAATTCATCCTGTATGGTAACAGCTAATTTTTTACCGAGTTCCACGCCAAACTGATCAAAACTATAAATATTCCAAATTACACCTTGTACAAAAATTTTATGCTCATAAAAAGCAATTATTTCTCCTAATGTAAAAGGCGTAATCTTATCAATTAAAAATGAATTACTCGGCCTGTTGCCTTCAAAAACCCGGTAGGGATTTTCGTGGGTAGATCCATTCATCAATGCCTCAGATTGTGCAAAAAAATTGCTCATTAATTTCATGTGGTGATCACCGATTGGATTATGGCTTTCTGCAGCTGCAATAAAATCAACAGGAATTATTTCAGTACCCTGGTGTAGTAACTGGTAAAAAGCATGTTGCCCGTTTGTGCCTGGTTCCCCCCAAATAACGCTGCCTGTAAAGTAGTCAATAGTGTTGCCGTTTCTATCAACATGTTTACCATTACTTTCCATATTTCCTTGTTGAAAATATGCGGCGAACCTGTGCAGGTATTGGTCGTAAGGCAAAATTGCCTCGCTTGAAGTTCCGTAAAAGTTTCTGTACCATATTCCTACAAGTGCCATTACAACAGGAATATTTTTTTCAAAAGGGGTATTTTTAAAATGGTTGTCAGCAGCGTGTGCGCCTTTTAGTAATTGTTCAAAATTTTCATATCCAATGGTTGCAGCAATGCTTAAGCCTATGGCACTCCACAAACTATAACGGCCACCCACCCAATCCCAAAAAACAAACATGTTTTTTGCATCAATACCAAAATTTACTACTTCCTTTTCGTTTGTACTTAAGGCAACAAAATGTTGAGCTATATCTTTTTCACTACCACCATTTGCCAAAAACCAATTGCGTGCTGTATGCGCATTGGTCATGGTTTCCTGCGTAGTAAATGTTTTACTTGCAATTAAAAAAATTGTTTCGTCAGCAGTAATTTTTTTAAAGGTTTCGGCTACATGCGTTCCATCAACATTACTAACAAAGTAAGGCTGTATTCCATCGTGCCAATAAGGTTTTAACGCTTCTGTTACCATTACGGGTCCAAGATCACTTCCACCAATGCCTACATTTACGATGTACTTAATTTTTTTACCTGTAAAACCGGTCCATTTTCCAGAATGAATGTCATTACAAAAACCTTTCATTTGCTGTAATACCTTTTGTATATCAGGCATTACATCTGCACCTTCAAACATTGCAGGGGTACCTGAAAAGTTTCGCAGAGTAGTATGAAGCACAGCTCTATCTTCAGTTTTGTTTAGTTTTTCACCGGAGAACATGGCGTGGATTGCATCGCTCAAACCGCACTCCAATGCAAGTTCCTGTAAAACAGAAAATATTTCATCGTCTATCATATTCTTAGAATAATCAAACAATGTATTAGCGGTTTGTACAGAATACCTTTCAAAACGATTTTTATCACTTAGAAACAAGTCGGAAATTCGCTTATTTTTTTTCTCCGCATGCAAAGCTGTTAGCTTTGCCCATGCCTTAGTTTTTGTAACATTTGTACTTGGAAACATAGATAATTTTTTGTGGATTTTAATCGGATAGACAGGTTTACATTTAGTTAATTACCTCAATAAGTTCGGTAACCATTTCTTTTGTAACATCCAAGTGTGTGACCATTCTTACCTGCGTTGAAGAAATTGGCAGACACAAAATATCGTTATCCTTCATTCTTTCGCAGAAAGCAATTGGACCACCCTCACTCAACACTTCAAAAATGATAATATTGGTTTCTACAGGCATCATTTTTCCTACAAAATCTTTATTGAGAAGGGCTTCCACAATCTGTTTTGCGTGGAGGTGATCAAGTGCAAGTCTTTCCACATTGTTATGCAGAGCAAATATACCGGCTGCCGCAATATAACCTGCTTGCCTCATGCCACCGCCTAATACTTTTCTAACCCGCCTAGCTTTTTTTATAAAGTCTGCCGTACCCAACAGCACACTTCCAATAGGCGTTCCCAAACCTTTGCTTAAGCAAATAGAAATGCTGTCGAATAATTCACCAAACTGTTTTGCACTTTGCTTTTTAGCAACTAATGCATTAAAAAGGCGAGCTCCATCTAAGTGAAGTTTTAAATTGTGTTCCTTACAAACTTCTTTTATGTTAATGATGTCTTCAATTTCATAACAACTTCCACCACCACGATTGCCGGTATTTTCAAGCACAACCAGAGAACTGTTGGCTTTGTGCACGTCGTCAGGGTTTATTGACTCCACTACATCTTCTGCAGTAATCAATCCCCGCACTCCTGCAATTGTTTTTACCTGACAACCACTGTTAAAGGCAATTCCCCCACCTTCATATATGTACACATGGCTCACTTTATCGCAAATAATTTCATCTCCCGGCTGGGTATGACATTTAATGGCAATTTGGTTGGTCATAGTGCCACTTGGACAAAAAACTGCTGTTTCCATGCCAAACAATTCGGCGCAATATTTTTCTAATTCATTTACTGTAGGGTCTTCCCCAAAAACATCATCGCCAACTTGTGCAGTAAACATTGCCTCTAGCATTTCGGGAGAGGGCTTTGTAAAAGTATCTGAACGTAAATCTATCATGCAACAAATTTAGAAAAGAGTAGGAGTAAAGCGGTAAAAATTTTTATTTTAAGTTGTAGGTTCGTTTTGTGGTTTAATGTTGTTGCGACAACAATTTTAATATATTTATGTTTTTAGCACGGTATTTGTATATACATATTTCTTCAAACAACAAAATTTTTTATTCACTTTTTTTGTGTACCGGCTTTAAATATGTAACTTTGCATTCGCAAATTCCGTACATAGAGTACTTCACCCGAATTAAATCATACAATGAGGCAATTAAAAATCGCAACCCAGATAACCAACCGTGATTCTCAAGCTGTTGAAAAATATCTGCAGGAAATTTCTAAAATATCAATGATCACTCCGGAGGAAGAAACCATTCTTGCTCAGAAAATAAAAATGGGAGACCAGCGTGCATTAGATAAATTGGTTCAGGCGAATCTTCGTTTTGTGGTATCAGTTGCAAAGCAGTACCAACACCAGGGTCTTTCTTTATCAGATCTTATTAATGAAGGTAACCTTGGTTTGATAAAGGCGGCGCAAAGGTTCGATGAAACAAAAGGTTTTAAATTTATTTCGTATGCTGTTTGGTGGATTCGCCAATCAATATTACAGGCTTTGGCTGAGCAAGGGCGTTTAGTTCGTTTACCGCAGAACAAAATTGGTACATATAACAAAGCTAATAAAGCCTACATGGCATTTGAGCAAGAACACGAACGTGAGCCATCCACCGAAGAATTGGCTGAATTGCTTGAGATGAGTGAAACAGAGATTAATAATATCTTCCAAAGCAATACACGTCACACTTCATTGGATGCACCGGTACACGAAGCTGAAGATGTTGCTATGGGTGATTTATTGAAAGGTGGCTCAGAAACGGATGAAGATGTAATGCATGATTCACTTAAAAATGAAATTCGCAGGGTTCTTAAATCATTGAGTCCTAGAGAAGCAGAGATAGTTAACGCATATTTTGGTTTAGATGGAGAGAATGGTGTTACTATTGAGCAAATTGGCCACAAATACGATTTGACGAAAGAAAGAATTAGACAAATAAAAGAGAGGGCTATAAAGCGTTTGCAAAAAGCTCGTTACAGTGGCGCATTAAAAGCCTACCTAGGTTAGTATTAGTTAAGCCAATTTCTCGAGATATTTTTACTGAAAAGGTTGCCATTCAAACGGCAACCTTTTTAATTTTCAGCGATAGCGATCACTCAGATTTTATTTAGCTACTGCAATCTTTACTTTCTTATTTTTTATTCTTTCATCTTTTGCAAGCTCTACCACATTTCCAATTTTAGATTTTCTAACAGCGGCAAAAGCTGTAAAGTCTTTTACTTCAATTAACCCAATCTCATCTTTTTTGAGGTGACAAACATGCGAAAGAAAACCAACAATATCCATTTTATTAATTTTATCTTTCTTACCTGCGTCGAAAAACAGCGTACTCCATTTCGGTTTTTCTGGGAGAGAAAGTTTCTCCGGCAACTCAAACGTTACTGCGTCAGCAGTTATGTAGGCAGGTAATTTTTCATCTTCACTCCAAATCACATATACATTCCCTGTAGCGTTCATACGAGCGGTTCTACCGTTTCTGTGAGTGAATTCTGCTTCTACATGCGGTAAGTGGTAATGTACAATATTTCTGATATCAGCAATGTCAAGCCCACGACTTGCAAGGTCGGTTGTTACCAATATGTTGGATGTAGTATTTCTAAATTTTGTCAAGGCAACTTCACGATCCAGTTGCTCCATACCACCATGATAAAAAACATTTACAATCCCTTGATCAGCTAAAAATTCACTTGTTCTTTCTACGGCATCTCTGTGGTTACAAAAAATGATGGTAGAGGTATTATTGCAGTAACAAACCATTTGTAGGAGTGTTTGCAGTTTGTCTTTATCATCACTCAGCAAAGTATTTATCCGAAGGCTTTCATTTTCTGTAGGATTCTCTGGTAAAAAATTAAGCGTAACCGGTTCACGCATTTTCACAAACGGTGGAATATCCACAGCATTTGTTGCTGAAGTCAACATGCGTTTTTCAACGTTTGGCAATGAGCCAAGGATGAATTGCATTTCTTC
>JANOTH010000109.1:0-9915 GCA_031416275.1 Ferruginibacter sp.
ATGCTGCTGCCCAACTGTAATACGTGCACCGGTTTGTTTAAACCCAACAAAATAGGCCCAATACTGTCTGCACCGCCAACTTCCTGCAATAGGTTGTACGCAATATTTCCTGCTGCTAAGTTGGGGAAAATTAGCGTATTAACTTCCCCGTTCACCAATTCAGAAAATGGATAATTATCCTTCAAAATTTCTTTGTTAAAGGCAAGTATTCCCTGCATTTCACCATCGCAAATTAAATTTGGTTCTTTCTCTTTTACAATTTCGTGTGCTTTTTGTACAAGCCTTGCTTCCGGCGAATCGCTGCTGCCAAAGTTTGAATAGGAGAGCATAGCAATTTTTGGAACAACATTAAACTGCCTTACTTCCCGTGCAACCAACAAGGTAATTTCTGCTAATTCTTCGGCAGTTGGGTTAAAATTCACAGTTGTATCTGCTAAAAATAAAGGTCCTCTTTTGGTAAACAATAAATACATGCCTGCAATTTTCTTTACCCCTGGTTCTGTGCCTATAATTTGTAAAGCAGGTTTTATGGTATCAGGATAATTTCTGCTCAAGCCACTTATCATGCAATCTGCAACGCCTGTCTCCACCATCATACAACCAAAATGATTCCGTTCTTTCATTGCTTTGTTTGCCTCGTATCTATTAACGCCTTTTCGGTGTCTTTTCTCAAAAAATATTTCGCCGAAAGATTTTCTCATTTCTTCTGTATCATCATCTTTCGGGTTAATGATTGGCATGCCTTCTAAGTCTACAGAATTATCTGCAGCTATTTTTCTGATCTTCTTTTCATCGCCCAATAAAATAGGATAACCTATTTTTTCTTCTAGCACCAACTGTGCGGTTTTTAATACTTTGGAGTTTTCAGCATCTGCAAAAACAACACGTTTAGGATTTTGACGAGCTTTGTTACCTATTGCACGGCTCAATTGATTATCTAACCCGAGCCTGTTGTTCATTTCTATTTTATAAGCTTCCCAATCAGTTATTTCTTTGCGTGCAACGCCACTGTCAATAGCAGCTTTCGCAACAGCAGGTGCAATTGCAGCGAGCAAGCGAGGGTCTAACGGTTTTGGAATAATATAATCTTCGCCGAAAGAAAGTGACTTTTCATTATATGCAAGGTTTACAATATCGGGCACAGGCGTTTTTGCCAATTCTGCCAATGCCTTTACTGCAGCGAGTTTCATTGCTTCGTTAATACCTGTTGCTCTTACATCAAGCGCTCCTCTAAATATATAAGGGAACCCTAAAACATTGTTTACCTGGTTGGGCGTATCGCTTCTACCTGTCGCCATAATAAGATCTTTGCGACTGTTTTTTGCAACGTCGTACATAATCTCAGGCTCAGGGTTTGCCATTGCAAAAACGATGGGGTTTTTTGCCATTGATTTTACCATATCTGCCGTTACTACATTGCCTACACTCAACCCTAAAAATACATCAGCATCTTTCATTGCTTTTGCAAGGTCCCAGCCACTAAATTTTATATCTCTCGTAAAAGGTATTTGTACTTCTGGAATATCGGTACGGCCATTGTGAAGAATGCCATCTTTATCAAAAACAAAAAAGTTTTCGGGTCTTGCGCCAAGCGATGCATACAAACGCATACAGGCAGTAGCTGCAGCGCCTGCGCCGTTAATCACAAAATGCACTTTTTCTATTTTCTTTTTTTGAATTTCTAATGCATTAATTAAAGCAGCGGCAGAAATGATAGCTGTACCATGCTGGTCATCGTGCATAACCGGAATTTTACAACGTTTCTTCAGTTCCTGTTCTATGAAAAAACATTCCGGCGCTTTTATATCTTCCAAATTAATGCCGCCAAATGTAGGCTCTAAAGCAGCAACAATATCAACAAATTTTTGTGGGTCAGTTTCATTTATTTCAATATCAAATACATCGATATCTGCAAATATTTTAAACAATACAGCTTTGCCTTCCATAACAGGTTTGCTGGCTTCGGGACCAATGTTACCGAGCCCTAAAACTGCTGTGCCATTTGTTATTACGCCAACCAAATTGCCTTTGGCGGTGTATTTAAAAATATCATCGGGGTTATTTACTATTTCTTTGCAAGGCTCTGCAACGCCGGGGGAATAAGCAAGCGATAAATCTCTTTGGGTTTTTGCTTCCTTTGTTGGTATTACTTCAATTTTTCCGGGTCTTCCTTTGGAATGGTATTCTAGTGCTAATTGCTTTCGAAGTTCTTTTGCCATAATTTAACCTGTTATGATCTAAAGTAAAGTTGTACACTTTTACTTGAAATTGAATAAAACAGATTATTTATTACTGTAATTATTTAATTTTTAAAAGACCAATTAATTGCAATTTACACAATTAAAAACAAGGACTATTTATGTTGATTAAACTTTGGGCGTTTTCACTTTAAAAGACCATGTTACCATAAACTCTGCAATAGTGTCTCCTTCTTTATTTTTACCGGTGGAGTAGGTATTTACAGAAGTACTTTTGCCTGACGACATTGCTTCCCTTATCATTGATGCTATCCTTTTGCCATCTTCTGAAATAAAGGTTACGGTGCCCGTTGCTTTTTTAAAAAAATTAGCTTCTATTTTGGTTACAAGCATACTCACCTCAGGGTCTTTTTTAAATATATGCCCCATTGCCAATACACCCGTACTCATTTCGGCCGCCATTGATAAACATGCGAAATAGGTGCTTCTAAAAGGGTTTTTTGTAAGCCATTTAAATGGCACGGTTACAGCACATTTTGTTTCATCAGTATATCTAACTCTAATGCCACAAAAATAAGCTGCGGGTAGTTTCATTAACAAGAACAAACGGAACCCAATTGGGTTATTTATTTTGTTAACAAATTTATCAAATAATATAACGGCTTCCTGTGTGATGATGATTGGTTTTAATTTTTACTAAAACGCAAACAGTTAGGTATTATTATTTTATTAATATAAAACGAGTGTTTGTACTCATTTTTTGTAGAATATACGCTATACTAAAAGTCTGGTAAAATCTTATTTTTTATCACCCCAAATAGCAGGTTGCAAAACCCTTGGGCTCCAATTTTCTAAAAAACTTTGCACTTTTCTTTTGTCATAACCGCCTTTTCCATCTTCCAGGTATTCGCTGTTTTGGGTGTGGATACGTTCGCCTTTTTCGTTTAAAATTATGAAAACGGGATAGCCAAAACGCTGCGGGTAACCAAGCTTTGCAAACATTACTTTGTTCTCGTTTTCTTTGCTGTAATTTAGATGGTACCAAACAAAAGAAGCATTTATAACAGAGTCAATTTGTTGATCAGCCTTGGCAAATTTTGCAAATTCAATACACCACTTGCACCAGTTGCCGCCGCCTTGTATTAGCACATATTTGTTCGTTGTTTTGGCCTTTTTAATAGCCGCTGCAATATCTTTTGCTGCAATTGCATTAGGGTGGTAAAGCTTAGCTTCTTGCGCAGCAACTTTAAAAGTAATTACTGTAAAAAGTAATAGGTAGATGAGTTTCATGGGGATTAAAGGAATAGCAAAATTTGAAAATAAAATAGGAGATGGTAAAAATGGGCTAGGATTTTCTTTTATAATCTCCCCTTTTCCATGCCTTAATAAATTCGTTCCATGCAAATGGATTAAATATGTTTTGAGGAGCTAATTGCCCTGCATAAGAAAGTTTATTGGAGTATTGTCTTAGGTACTGGTTGGATGCTTCCCTACCATCTGATGTAAGTGTTGCTGCTAAAAATCTTCGGGTAGCTGCGCTCGTATTTCGTTGTGCAGTGGCTATTTCATCATCGGGCACAGGATTGTTTATAAAATCTCTTTCAAATTGTTGCCGGGTAAGTCTTGGTTTGAGAATGGTTGCCGGCAAATAAACGGTATCTGTCACCATTAATTGTATAATACTCTGTTGGTTTCCTTTTAATTCTTTTGGAATATTTACAGTGATAGATTTGTAGCCTATACTGCTAAATTCAATTTCATCACCCTTTAAAACAACAATGCTAAAAACACCATCACCATTAGAAATTGTGCCCCTGTTTTGTCCTTTTACAACAATACTTGCGGCAGGTACACCTTTTAAACTATCAGCTGTCATTACCACACCATAAAGCTGAACCACCGAGTCTTTAAATGTTTCGAATTGTGCATTGGCAGCTGCAGGAATTAATAAAGCAAATAACAAACTGTATCGTAAAAATTTTTTCATCATCTGTAACCATTCGTTTGCGCACATTTTCTGCAAAACGATATGCAGGTGTAAATATTGATAAACAAAGTACGGGCTTCAATGTTTAATTTTGCAACACAAAAAAATTATTTAACAATTAATTTGTGTCATCGTGTAATTTACGAAAATTGGTGACAATGGGTGAATACGGTATCAGGAAAAACACAGAATTATGACAAAAGAAGAAATTTTAAAAGCGCTTAGTAATGTACAGGAGCCCGACCTTGGACAAGATCTTGTAACACTAAATATGATAAAAGATTTGGTTGTTGATGGCAACAATGTTTCGTTTACTATTGTGCTTACAACACCTGCATGCCCAATGAAGGATCATATGCAAAATGCCTGTATAAATGCTATAAAAATATTGGTGAATAAAGATGCGGTGGTTATTGTAAATTTTACAAGCAATACCACAAGTAACCGCACAGATCCAAAAACATTGTTGAGCGGTGTAAAAAATATTATTGCGGTGGTTAGTGGAAAAGGTGGAGTAGGAAAAAGTACCGTATCTGCAAATTTAGCATTGGCATTAGCGGCAGATGGTGCAAAAGTTGGGTTGATGGATGCTGATATTTATGGCCCCAGCCAACACATAATGTTTGGTATAAGAGGCGATAGGCCAATGATGAAAGACAATGGAGGTAAGGGTTTGATTGTGCCGATAGAAAAATTTGGTATAAAAGTAATGAGCATTGGTTTATTGATAGATGAAAAGCAGGCAGTAGTTTGGCGTGGGCCAATGGTAAGCAGTGCCATTAAACAATTTGTGAGCGAGGTAGATTGGGGAGAGCTTGATTATTTAATCATTGATATGCCGCCGGGCACAGGCGATATTCACCTTACCATTGTGCAAACAGTTCCTGTAACTGGCGTTATCGTTGTAACAACCCCACAAACCGTTGCGTTGGCTGATGCAAAAAAAGGAATAGCAATGTTTTCGCAGGCACAGCTAAAAGTACCGGTGATAGGCTTGGTAGAAAATATGAGTTACTTCACTCCCGAAGAACTTCCTGACAATAAATATTATTTGTTTGGTAAGGATGGTGGTAAACATCTATCAGAAGAATTTGATATTCCTTTTCTTGGGCAAATACCAATTGTACAAAGCATAAGAGAAGGGGGTGATATTGGCGTGCCGGTGATGGTGAGCGATGAGCCAATTAGCAAAAAAGCTTTTGAAGAATTTACTGCAAATGCTGTAAGAGGAATTGCCATGCGCAATGCTAATATGCCTGCTACGGAGATACAGGAGATTTTGGAGTAGTTGAATAGTTGGTAGTTGATAGTTGGTAGTTGGTAGTTTGCTTCATACTCTGCAGTTCGCAATTTCAGGATAAAAATTAAATTTATTTTTAATTTCAGTTTGTTCTGTGTTGAGTCTCTTGTGCATCCATGGTCTATAGTCTGTACTTCGTGGTCTATGGTCCATCGTCTCCCGCAAACCCCTATCTTTAAACACTAAACCTTATTGTATGAAAATAGCTTTTCATGGTGCTGCACAAACTGTTACAGGTTCCAAGCACCTAATCACGTTAGATAATGGTAAAAAATTATTGTTGGATTGTGGGCTCTTTCAGGGCATGGGCGATAAAACCGACGAGATGAATGCGCATTTTGGTTTTGATGCCCGTGAGGTAGATTATGTAATACTTTCTCATGCACATATTGATCATTGTGGCTTGCTGCCAAAGTTGGTAAAAGAAGGTTACAAAGGAACCATTTATGCAACCCCCGCAACAAAAGATTTGGCAAGTATTTTAATGGAAGATAGTGCAGGTATACAGGAAAGCGAAGCGAAATATAGAAACAAAAGAAATGCTTTAGAAGGCAAGCCTTATGTTACGCCTTTGTACACCACATTAGACGCTATGGCTGCAGCAGATCAGTTTGAAAAAGTTGATTATGATACATGGCATAGAATTGATGAATCCGTTGAATTTTGTTTTACAGAGGCCGGACATATAATAGGAAGCGCCGTAGTGAGTGTTCGCATTACAGAAAACAACAAAAAAACTGCTATTGCTTTTAGTGGAGATGTTGGTCGTTACCGAGATATTGTTTTGCGTTCCCCTGCGGTATTCGATCAGGCAGATTATATCTTAATTGAATCAACTTACGGCAACTCTTTGCACGAAGAATTTGCACCGTCTACAGACCTATTATTAGAGTGGATTGAAAAGACATGTATTCAAAAAAAAGGTAAACTTATTTTACCAGCATTTAGCGTAGGTCGCACGCAAGAAATTTTATACGCTTTAAACCAGCTAAGTAATGAGAACAGGTTACCCGAGGTAGATTATTTTGTTGACAGTCCGCTAAGTATGGAAGCTACTGCTGTAATTAAAAGCCATCCTCAATATTTTAATGACACTATACAGGAAGTTATGCGAACAGATAAAGATCCATTCGGTTTCCCTGGGTTAATATTTACAAAATCTGTAGATGATTCTAAAAGATTAAACTACAGAAAAGAGGCTTGCGTAATTATTTCTGCTAGTGGTATGGCGGAAGCGGGCCGTGTAAAACATCATATAAGCAATAACATTGAAAGCAGCCGAAACAGTATTCTACTTACCGGTTACTGTGAGCCACGATCACTTGGCGGGCGGTTAAAAAACGGTGACAAAGAAGTAAAGATATTTGGCCAATGGCATGAAGTAAATGCAGAGGTAGGGCAAATACGCAGCATGAGTGCCCATGGAGATTACAGCGACCTCTTGCATTTTTTAGAATGCCAAAACCCATCGAAAGTAAAAACGGTTTTTTTGGTGCATGGAGAAATAGATGTTCAGCAGGATTTTAGGCAGAAGTTAATGGCAAACGGATTTCAGCATGTTGAAATTCCTGAAAGACACCAACAAGTAATTCTTTCATAAATTTTTAATTTTTGCAGCGTCTTAAAATATTTGGTTTACAAAAGCTAAGTTTATATATTTGCAATCCGAAAACGGAACGCCGCGTTGGTCAAGGGGTTAAGACGCTTCCCTTTCACGGAAGAGTCACGGGTTCGATTCCCGTACGTGGTACAAAGCCTCTCAGCAATGAGGGGCTTTTTTAATGGGTAGTATTTGAAGGTTTAGAGAAAATTTCCTAGATGTATTTCACACCAGAGTGAACAGGTTTTTTAAAATCTTTTTAAAAGAGAACATACTTTTTAGCTTTATATTAATGTGTACAAACTCATCTTTCTTAATCTCTAGAAGTAATTCATTCAATTATAGGAAAAGTAAAAAATAATTAAGGTCAATCACATCGGTATAATTACTCATTTATTACCTCTAATAATACTTATGATTGCATCAGTATCTTTAACGGGCACATAACCTAGTTTCACCTCTTTCAATTTAATTGAGCCTGATTTTAAAGCGTCAGAAGGTATCTCACCATTATTTCTTGGAAATTGTAAATCAGTATTTACGCCAACATATATTCCATTATAAGATGTTAGATATGTCCCACTTTTATATATCCTTCCTTGATATTCCCAAATGGTCACGACGTTTATTTGTGATGGTGATGCAGTATTACAATAATTACCCAACATGCTGCAAGGGTAATATTTACCGGGATATTTTTTATCATATTTCTGCTTATAATAATATCCTTTATCTGTAATTAAATTAAAACTGTTTAAGCGTAAATAATAAAAATTGCCGCTCATAATAGATTTACCCAACGTAATATTTGCTTCCGCATTAAAGCCCCAATTATAGGGTAGTATTGTATCTGCTGGATTGCTTGATATTGAAGTTGTAGTTTCTGCATTAGCTAATACAATTTTACCATTGGAAGATTTTATAGGTTGTGTATACGCACATAAACTGATTATGAGCAACAAGAAAACAGGAATTATTTTTTTAATAAGCATACTGTTGTAAATTTTATTTTTGCCATTAAATTACATTCAAATATTTATTATGAAAAATACTTTATTATTATTTCTGTGTATTTTTTCTGTTACTCTATCTTATGCCCAGCAACATCATGTGGTACTTATAAAATATCCTCCAAAAAGTAAAGGAATCACTTGTACAGATGCAATGATGTCTCAAGCAAGTTTTGCAACTGTAAAAGAGGCTGTTACCTACGAGAGAAATATGTACAAAGAAAATAATTCAAGCAGTATTAGTACTTATAGAATAAGGGATAAAGAGGTTGGTATTATATATGAGTGGAAATATGTGAATGGCAATAGAACTTGCATCCGTATAGCGGTTGCAATTGGTGCAGATGAAACAGCCGCAATGAAAACAATATATCAGAAGCGGGTAGAAAAACAGGGAGTAAATATTATTGGCTATTTGAATACGGCAGGTATTAAAAAATGATGCTCTGCGAAAACCAGCTACCTAAATTAAAATTGAAAAAAAATGCAAACGAAAGTTACCGGTTTGTAATTTTACTATTATTACTCAATTTATCCTTTTTACGTTTTTTGTCTAATTATTTTTAGATGGAATGTTTTAATGATCAATAATTTGTATTCAGTTTTTTGAAACTGATATAGCATTATTATAATTTTCTACAACGGCTATTAAATCTTTTTGTTTAGCTTTCTTTTTTGTAATAAAGTTTTTAACCTCCATATTGTTTATTGCATAATCTTTTAATAGTTGCTTGCTGTAGGGCATGATCGTACCATCATTACCTTTTTGTAAAAAGAATTTTTTGTAGGTATTACTACCATTAAAATACTGAAGGGAATAGACATTCACATCGCCCTTTAACTCCCTTACAGCAAAACCTGGTAACACATTTTTAGCTACAAGTGTTTTGCTTGAGTAAAAAAATTCCATTTGCGAAATGGCGTAGAAATTTGCATCCTTGTACGCTATAATGTCAGTAGGCAATATTTTTGCCTCGCCATCAGCTAAAAGATAAGGCGTACTTAATATGCCCGTAACCAACTTCAGTTTATGATATTTTCTTACTGTTCCGTCATTCATTACTATATAGCAATCAGATTTTTTAGAGGCCACATCATCTGTTTGCTTTTCAGTTGCCGGTTGAGGTATGACAACACTGTTTTTACCTGTTGCACATGAATTTACTAGTAACGCTACGCAAATTGAGATAATTATTAAATAAATGATATTCGTTTTCATTTTCATAGGTTTTTAAAAAAACGAACTTTAGCGATTGATATTGTATAAAGATTTAAAATTTATTTTTCAATTCATGTATGCAATCATAAAATGTAAATTCCTCAGTTAGTATCTATCAGGTAAGCGAAGTATTTCTAATAAATTTCAAAATAAATATTACTTTTTCTCCATCAATAATTAATATGCTTCTTTTTTACAAAGCATTTAGTGAAGCATCGCTACGTAATATTAGTATCGTAGTTGAATAATAATAATTGATAAATTATTGTAAATAGCTAAAAGTGACGCTCAGGCCGACTATTTTAACCGTTTGCAAAAGCTGGCTTAGGTGGGTTTTGATTTATTATTTTTTTCTAAACAAAAAAGCCAATCAGTGTAAAATGAGTAGCTTTTTAAATATTCCTTAAATGGTATTCACTATTGTGTTTTACGCTTGCTTTACAAACGATGTTTTATTAGTAAAATCAAAATGTTTTGAATACCCAATTAGGATTTGTTATAATTTAAAATGTCAATAGGGAGATTTGCTTTTACCTCTGCCCACCCTAAATATTCTGGAAAGGTTAAACCCAAAACGTACATCACCTCTAAAAAAATCGCC
>JANOTH010000110.1:0-1914 GCA_031416275.1 Ferruginibacter sp.
GTATCATTAGTTCTTATGTTCCAAATCAAAATAAATTTTATAGGATTGCAAAAAATCAGGCGAAGATGTATCTATTTACCCCGATTAGACCGGCGATTATATAAGATATTTAAATCTTAAAGAACTTTAGTTTCTATTGAATATTCTTTTGAAAGGTCTTGTATTTTGTCCCACAAAATCCTGTGGCATATTGTCGTCATCAGGCAAGCCAATAGGAAGATAAGCATCATCTTTTGGCCAATAATTGGTTCGAAAAATATAATCCCAAACACTTAAAGTAATACCATAATTAAAACCAGTTGGATGGTTTTCAGGCATGTGTTTAGCATGATGCAACAAATGCATTTGCGGTCCATTAAAAAGGTATTTAAATGGACCTAAGTTTATTTTTAAGTTAGCATGACCAAGCTGTCCGGTAACGAGTGTGAAAATGTGCACGATAAAGAAATCGCTTATGCCAAAACCGATCATTGCTAGTGGAATGTATTCCATGCTTCGGTAAATAATGTTTTCCATCCAATGGTAGCGCATTAATGCGGCAAAGCCCATCTCTTTAGTGCTGTGGTGCACTTTATGAAACTCCCACATCCATTTTACATTATGCAAAAGCCTGTGTATAGCCCATTGCATAAAATCTCTAAATACAAATATGAAAAGAAGTTGACTCCATTTTGACCATGTAGCTACATTTAAAGCAACTAGGTTTTGAATACCAAAAAAGCCAAGAAAATCTGAAAAAGCATTTACCGCTACCATGCTTAATGCATTGTAAGCAATCAAAGCAAATAGAAAATAATTCCAAAAAAGATAAAAAGCATCAAGCCAAAAATGTTCTCTGATCAATGGTTGGCTTTTACGCCATGGAAAAAGGATTTCTGCTAACCATATAATTAGAGATGCACCTACAAGCCAATAAAAATAGTTGTGCCAGCTCGGTGTAAGAACCTCTTTTACAAAAAAGTTCGCATACCCAACATAAGCGTCTTCAATTATTTTTAAATATTTGTTCATTGATTACTGTAAAATTACATGTAAAAGAGTTCGGCTCTTTTCGATTATGGTTAAAATGTACGTAAACTAAATGCAGTTTGTTTTTTTGTTAACCTTAAATTTGTTATAACACTCACAAATTAATGAACATATCCAGCCAAATAACAGCTTTGTACGAGCGAATTCCCCGCAGGCATACAATAGACAATGTAAAAGACATTTACAGTATTATTGAAGAATATGAAGATGTTTTAATATCTATTGAAGCTATCAATTCATTTTACGAGAAAAATATTGGCTCCTATTTTGACGCCGCTGTAAATGCTAAAGCTGCCATCAAAAAATCTACAGATGGCAAAGCTTCTAAGAAGAATAAAGATGCATTTTTTGATGAGGGGTCGGGGATTTTGAAAGAAAATATGCAGGAATTGCTGGCGTTTTTTGGTGATGGAAATAAAACAGCATAGCCGAAAATATTTTGATAAACTATCCCACAGGGTTCAATCTGTCTTCAACACTTCCGTATTAAATGAATTAGCTAGTAACGGTTATAAAACCTTAGTAGAAATCTACATCCAAATACAACCAACCTTATTACCTTATTTGTTTTAAGTGTATTATTAGTTCAGAGTTGTAATAACGTGATAATGTCGGGCTACCAATTATTTAAAACTTCTACTAAGGTTTAAAACTGTCAATGATTAAACTTTTAGAAGTTACCCCTAGATATTAGAAACTGCATAAACATTTTAAATTTATTTTCGTAATTGTTGATAAAAGAACTAATGCCCAAAGGCGCAGGGATGGGCAGCACTACCCCACAGAGCAGCGCAGCGAAACGAGGAGTAGTGCAGACAGCCCGTTACAAAGGCTGAAAAATGGTATATCTCAACCGCCCCAAACCTCCCCTCTAAAAAATATATT
>JANOTH010000111.1:0-3685 GCA_031416275.1 Ferruginibacter sp.
AAAAATAATTTTCCTACCAAATAACTTTTCAAATTTTGCTACAAATAAATCACCGTAAATCTTTCCATCTTCGAGACGATCTTCCCGTCCTCCCTCTCCCTCGGGAGAGGGAACGAGGGTGAGGCTGAACTGCCCAAAATCCCCCGCATGCCACACTTCATCACAATCTTTAAAATGCTCATAAACTGCTTCGTCAAGCCAGCCATGGGTATCTGATATCAATCCTATTCTTGTCAAATCTTTTTGTTGTTTTAATTTACTTTTAAATTTTAAAAATCCAAGTTAAACAAATATCATTTGCTTTAAATACATTATCAATTCTCTCCACCAAGCCATTTCCATTTTTAACTGTAAATTCGTAATTCAACATTCGTAATTCGTAATTATTTCCCATGCCTCACTATCATAAACTCGGTACCATTCCGCACAAGCGCCACACACAGTTTCGCAAGCCCGATGGTTCATTATATTCCGAACAATTGTTTTCTACCGAAGGTTTTTCAAATGATTATTCTTTGTTGTATCATACTTATGCGCCCACACTAATTGTAAAATGTGATGACCCAATTGACGTTTCGCCAAAGGTAGCAGAAGAACACATGCTGAAGCATAGAAGTCTTGAAGGCTTCAATTTAAAACCAGAATCAGATTATTTAGATAGCCGTAAGGCAGTTCTTGTAAACAGTGACTGCCACATAGTTTTAGCAGCTCCGCAAAAAAGCATGAACGACTATTTTTTTAAAAATGCTGACAGTGATGAAGTAATTTTTATACACGAAGGCAGCGGCAAATTATTGACATGCTATGGTGAAATCACTTTTGCTTATGGCGATTATCTGGTAATACCAAGAGGCTGTATTTACCAGATACATTTTGATACAGAAGTAAATCGTTTGTTTATTGTAGAGTCTCATGCGCCCATTCGTTATCCAAAAAGATATTTGAGTAAATACGGACAGCTCATGGAGCATTCCCCTTATTGTGAAAGAGATATTCGCACGCCCGAAAACCTGCAAACCCACGATGAAAAAGGCGACTTTATCATCAAAACAAAAAAGCAGGGAATGTTGTATGGTATTCATTATGGCACACATCCTTTTGATGTAATTGGCTGGGATGGTTGCTGTTATCCGTTCGCATTCTCCATACATGATTTTGAACCGATCACAGGACGTGTACACCAACCGCCGCCCGTGCACCAAACTTTCGAAACCGATGCATTTGTTATCTGTTCTTTTGTGCCTCGCAAATACGATTATCATCCGCTTTCTATTCCTGCGCCATACAACCACAGCAATATTGACAGTGATGAATTGCTCTATTATGTAGATGGTGATTTTATGAGTCGCAAGCATGTAACCCGTGGCATGATAACGCTGCATCCCGGCGGTATTCCGCATGGTCCGCACCCTGGACTTGTAGAAAAAAGTATTGGCAAAACCGAAACAAAAGAGCTTGCCGTAATGGTAGATACTTTTAAGCCATTAAAACTTACCCAGTACGCCATCGAAATTGAAAATGATGGTTATGTGATGAGTTGGGCGGAGTAGGTTGATTGGTTGACTGGTTGAATAGTTGATTTGTGCTTTGCAAAATTATGAGGTTAATAATCAACCGATCAACTATTCAACTTTTTTGAAGCTAACCGGTAAACCTTTGAGCCCTTTGGTCTTCAGCGCCTATGCAAGAAAAATTTGACCCCTGAGAAAATGATTTAAAAGAGTTTTCGCAGAGTAGAAAAACTTTGTGCTCCTTTGCTCCTTATCATCTTTGCGAGCTATAATTCACCGCCGAGAAAATGAATTAAAAGAGTTTCCGCAGAGTAGAAAACCTTTGTGCTCCTTTGCTCCTTATCATCTTTGCGAGCCATAATTCACCCCCGAGAAAATGAGGTAAAAGAGTTTCAGCAGAGTAGAAAACCTTTGTGCTCTTTTCTCGTCTTAGCGCCCTTGTGGTTCAAATAACCTCCGCTAAAAGTTCCTCTGACTGCTGCAATGTTTTTCTGTAGTACTTCGATACGAATTTTGAAAGAAAAAACAAAACAATATACCCTGTAGTAAAAGTTGATAACCAAAAATATTTGTATTCAGTTATGTCTTTATTGCTGAATAATTTTGGCAACAAAACAATAATGGTAACCATAAGCAAATAGCATAAAATGATATTTATTTTTTGCAGTCTATAAAACGCCAGCTTTTGCATTGCAAATATTTTAAGTGTTTCAGCATACGGTTTATCGAAATCTTTTTTGATGTTTAGTGTTTTTAAACCTAAAAATCCCAAAGCTGAAAGTATCAATAAAATTATTATAGAGGCCACACCTACTGCCTGAAAAATAATTGTATCAAGCTTATTAAAATTAAGCGCAATAAATCCTGCACCCATAACACAAATGCTGATTCCAATAATTTCGGGAAGTGTAATTTTTTTAATTTTTGAGTGGTATTTTTTCTGTGTCATTTTATTAATTATTGAGGTGGTTAAATTTTTTTGTGTAGAAGTATTGCCTTCGTTTTGCCAGGTGCTTTTTAAATCGTCCAGTTCCATGATTATAAGTTTTTATGAATTTGAGTTTTTAGTTTTTCTTTAATTCTTGATAGTTTGGTAGCCACATTTGTTTTGGATATCCCTACAATGGCTGCAATTTCTTCATAGCTTTTATTATCTAAATACAGCAACACAATACCTTTATCAAGCAGGTTTAAGGTACCAATCTGCTCCCTGAATATTTTCCACCTTTCTTCATTATCAATTGTATCAGTATTTCGGTAATTGATTACTTGTTCATTAATAGGAATGGTGGGAACAGTTTTTTTAGAAACCTTCAATTGAAAAATAGCCACGTTCAAAGCCACTCTGTACATCCATGTATTTAAGCTTGATTGCTGATTGAAACTGTCAAACGATTTCCAAAGCTGGTAAATAATTTCCTGTACCAGATCATTTTTATCATCTGTATTATTGGTATAAACAGCTGCGATTTTATAAATAAATCCCTCATTTTCTTTTATGGCAGCAATAAATCTTTCTTTCTTATCCACTAAGTTTTTTTATCTTTTTGTGTTAGTTATCTTATTAGTGTGCAAGAATGTAAAAAAATCACAGTTCTATAAAATTAAATTATACAAACACAAACTTATTTTCATCCAAAACTTTCTCTTCGTCTAATCTGTAAGCAACTAATTTTCCTTGTTTTGCAACACTATAATCAAGGCAACAAATGTTTTGTTTATACAAAGATGGTTCACCTTTTAGCCAATAATGTCCGAAAAATACTTTTTTATCTTCAGGTGAATAGAAATTGGTGGTTTTGAGGCTTATAATGTCAACAGGCAATGCAGGCAAATTTTCTAGAGGTTCTATGCTGATTGATTTGTAAGTCATCTCAGCCGGATCTTCCCACCATTTTATTCTTATTTCACTCCTGTTAGTTCCATCTTTGTCTGTGAAGAAAAGTCCTTCAGGCATTTTCATTTCTCTACCTTTTAAAGTTTCTTCAATTGCCTTGTTTAGATGAGTACCTTTTTTTACAGATTGAAAAATTAATTCGTCAGTGAGTCTTCCGTTTACAAGGGTTTCCATTAGGTATTTGATGTTCTTATCGTCCCAACAAGCATGCACCGCTCTAAAAGTCGCTGTCTCATAAAACAGCGGTAGTGTTTTAAACCATTCTAGATATCCCTCA
>JANOTH010000112.1:0-27400 GCA_031416275.1 Ferruginibacter sp.
AACAAAGGCTGATCGTACTCCACCGGACTTGCATCTTCTACTAATACTTTTACGATCTTGCCTTTTACTTCACTTTCTATTTCATTAAAAAGTTTCATTGCTTCTATAATGCAAACGACTTTACCTGATGTTACTTCATCGCCAATGTTTACAAACAAAGGTTTATCAGGACCGGCAGAACGATAAAAAGTACCGATCATGGGGCTTTTTATAGTAATTAAGTTATCAGCTTTAGGAGCGGCAACTGGTGCTGCTGCAACAGGTGCAGCTGCGGTAGCGGCTGGAGCAGTTTGCGGTGCAGGTGCGTTATATTGAGGAGCTCCGCCTTGAGTATATATTTTTTGTGAAGGATCTTTTTTTTGCTTAATGGTAATTTTTGTTCCATCTTCTTCAATTGTTATTTCTCCGATGGAAGTTTTATTAATGAGTTTTACCAACTCCTGAATTTGCTTAATGTCCATAATAGTTTGTTAGATGGTTATTGCAATATTGAAACGGGCGGCTAAGATAGGGAAATCAACAAAGAAATGACAAAGTAATATTTCAGAAAAATGCCTAAAAAGCTTGTTTTTTTGTGAAAAAGTGACAGGATTTGGTAATTTTTGCCCTAAAATGCATTGTTTTGACTTTTTAAAAATAACAGGCCACTTTAATAAAAAATGGATAACCACTTTCGTAATTATCCATTTTTAAATTAGTATTTCTCAAATTAGCTTTTTACTCTTTCTACGTATTCACCCGTTTTTGCGAGAATTCTTATTAATTCTCCTTCGTTTACAAACAAAGGAACGTTTACTGTTGCACCAGTTTCAACAGTACAAGGTTTTAAGGTTTTGGTTGCAGTATCACCTCTCATTCCTGGCTCACTATAAGTAACCAATAAAACAATTTTATCAGGCAATTCTACAGCCATTGGCATATCTGTTTCACCATTAATTGATACAGAAACTTCCTGCCCGTCTTTTAAAAATTTTGGTGCATCAATCATCGTTTCTGCAACGGTAATTTGCTCGAAAGTCTCAACATCCATAAAACTATAACCGGTATCATCCTTATACAAATATTGATATGCTTTTTTCTCTACTCTTACAGGGAAAATAGTTTCGCCAGAGTTCCATGTTTGTTCAATAGTGCGTGAATTATCTACGCCTTTAAGTTTAGCCCAAACTTTTGCGGCAGAACGTGCCGTTTTATTTTGCCCGAAATCAATAACTGTGTATAAACTTCCATCTACTTTAATAATTAAACCTGAGCGAATATCTTGTGTAGTTGCCATTATAGCTGTTTTTTTGTTGGCTGCAAAAGTAGTGGAAAATTTTTCAATTTAAACATAGCAGTGGGTTCCGGCAAAATGAAAAGGATATTTCTCCACCAACATTAATAATTGAAATCGTACAATATATTTGTCACATAAATTAATATAATGGATCAACTAACACTAGGGATCGGAACAAGGTTACAGCACATACAATATGGACCGGGCGTTATTGTGGCCATTAAATATGCTACTTACACCATTTCATTTATTGACAGCGGTATTAAAGAAATAGACAAGGCTGATGATAAGCTTGAAGAAATAATACCGGAAAATGTGACCGAAGAAATAGAAACAACATCAGAGGTAGAAAAATCGTTGCTTAAGATTTTAAAGATGTGGGGTGGGGTAGGAGAGACAGTTCCTCTAGGCGATAAATGGCTTGGTGGAAAAATGTTATTGCAAACTGCAGATAAAACTTTAAAGCCAAAGGAAATTCCTATTGAAGATTTTTTTCATAAAATAGTAATGTTGAGAGATAGGCTTCGGGTATTAGAGCAAAATATAAATAGCCACAAAAAACTTGCTGACGAAGACAAAGTGAATATTCAGCAATACATTACTCGTTGCTACGGTTCACTCACCACATTTAATGTGCTTTTTAAAAATAAAGAACAATTTTTTGTTGGTGATAAAGGCGGCAAAGAAGATTAACCTGTTAGCTAAAATTCCTTTTTATGAAAACATATAGCCACTCGGGTTAAAATTGGCTTAATGTTTATTTTGACCAATACGGATAAACTACTTTGCACAAAAATTAGAAAATGAAAACATTGTTCCTTGTGATATTATCGGCATTATTTTGCGGAGGGTTATCTGCTCAAGTTCAACAACCTTTGGAGCCTGCGTATAAAAGAATTCCTACCGTACCACCCTTTAGCTTAGCACTGGCAGGAGACAGCTCGACTTTTACAAAAACCGATATAAGAAAAAAGAAACCTATTATAATGATGGTTTTTAGCCCTGATTGCGACCATTGTGTTCATGCTACTGAAGATCTAATTACAAATATTAATTCTTTAAAAAACACCGAGATTGTTCTGGCAAGCTCTCTTTCTTATGAAAGTGTCGTAAAATTTTACAATGATTTAAAGCTTTCTGCTTATCCAAATATTCATGTTGGTTACGACAGCAAAAGATTCTTAAGTTCATTTTATGAGGTAAAAAGTTTCCCTTCCATATTTTTATATAATAAGAAAGGGAACTTTAAAGAGGGTTTTGAAGGGGATGTAAGTTTTGAAAAAATTGCCAAATCACTTTAATTGTATTGCTACCAAGTTGCATAATTAAAGTTGAAAAACGATTTGTTGTTGAAGGGCTGCCGGATAGCAATGGAAAGCCCGGAATGTAGTGATCCCGCTTTTAGCGGGAGAAACGAAATGAGGACTTGTAGTGTATAGCCGGAACAAAAGTTTGAAATTGGTATAATAAGCAAAGCCCCAAATGTTTTCAAAATATCACAACAATATTCACTTATTGCGTTTTAAAAAATGAGGTATTATGAACTACCTTTGCCCTGCAAAAAAAGATTTACAACCAAATAAAAAATCATGAAAGTAACAGTTGTTGGTGCCGGCGCAGTTGGTGCATCTTGCGTTGATAATATTGCTCGCAAGCAATTATGCGATGAACTTGTAGTAGTTGATATTAAGGAAGGTTTTGCAGAAGGGAAGGCTATGGATTTAATGCAGACCGCTCAATTGGAAGGATTTGATACAAAAATTATTGGCAGCACAAACGACTACAGCAAAACTGCAGGTAGTACAGTTGCTGTTATTACATCTGGTATTCCACGTAAGCCAGGTATGACTCGTGAAGAATTGATTGGTATAAATGCAGGTATTGTAAAAACGGTGGCAAAAAACATTTTGCAATATTCGCCCAACTGTATTATTGTAGTTATAAGTAACCCGATGGATACTATGACTTACCTGGCATTGAAAGAAACGGGCTTGCCAAAAGAAAAAATAATTGGTATGGGTGGTGCGTTAGATAGTGCACGTTTCCGTTATTATTTATCGCAGGCAATGGGTTGCAGTGCAAATGATTTATCAGCCAATGTTATTGGTGGGCATGGTGATACAACAATGATTCCGCTTACGAGATTAGCTACTTATTGTGGTGTGCCGGTATCTCAATTTTTGAGTGCGGAACAACTGCAAAAAGTTGCTGCTGATACAATGGTTGGTGGTGCAACACTTACAGGGTTGCTAGGCACTAGTGCATGGTATGCTCCTGGTGCAGCAGGTGCAGCGGTAGTAGAGTCGATCGTTCGTGATGAGAAAAAAATGATTCCTTGCTGCGTTTATTTAGATGGTGAATATGGGCAAAGCGATATTTGTATTGGTGTGCCGGTTATCATTGGTAAAAATGGTTGGGAAAAAATTGTAGATTATAATTTGAATGAAGAAGAAAAAGTGGCGTTTGCAAAAAGTGCAGATGCCGTTCGTTCGATGAATAGCGTACTTTCGACTTTATAAATGATGTGATTTTTTCCTAATTAGTTTAGGTGCTAATTGGCCTGAATATAATTTAATATAAAACAAAAATGGGCTTTCTCTAATTTGAGAAAGCCCGTTCTTTTAAAATCTTCGACTTTAAAATTTCACTCGGCGTATAAATTAACTTACTGACTCTGCTGCCATCTCGTTATTTATTTTCATCACTAAACCTTGCAACACTTTTCCCGGTCCACATTCAGTAAAATGCGTAGCACCATCTGCAACCATTGCCTGCACACATTGAGTCCATTTTACAGGTCCTGTAAGTTGTGCAATTAAATTTTCTTTTATTTGATTAGGGTCTGTAACTCCCATTGCAACTACGTTTTGGTAAACCGGGCAGTTGGGCGTATAAAAAAGTGTACTGTTTATTGCATCCTCCAATTCATTTTTTGCGGAGATCATTAATGGTGAGTGAAACGCTCCACCAACAGGTAAAACCAATGCCCGCTTTGCACCGGCTTCTTTCATTCTTGCACAAGCGTATTCAATACCTGCCATGCTACCACTTATTACTAACTGTCCCGGACAATTATATTTGCAGCCACCACAACTTCGCCCGTTTCATTGGTTATATGTTGGCAAATTTCTTCCACTTTCTCATCTGCTAAACC
This sequence comes from Ferruginibacter sp., assembly GCA_031416275.1. GTDB lineage: Bacteria > Bacteroidota > Bacteroidia > Chitinophagales > Chitinophagaceae > Ferruginibacter. Next base: position 4,431 of record JANOTH010000112.1, read on the forward strand.
TAGCACAGCAGCCATGGTGCTTGGGTTGGCTTCGCATGCTTTTTGCATGGCTTGTGCTCTTACTGACACTAGCTTCAGTGCATCAGCAAAATTCAACGTACCGTTCGCAACTAATGCAGAAAATTCTCCTAACGAATGTCCCGCAACCATATCCGGTTTTGCGCCATCAATATTTTGAAATGCTGCTACAGAATGTATAAAAATAGCGGGCTGTGTAATGTTTGTTTGTTTGAGATCTTCATCTGTTCCTGTAAACATGATATCGCTTATTCTAAAGCCGAGAATATCATTTGCATCTTCAAATAATTTTTTATTTGATTCGCTGCTATCATACAAATTTTTGCCCATGCCCGCAAACTGTGCACCTTGGCCTGGGAATACAAATGCGTGTTTCATACTTTGAGTTTTGTGAAAATTTTTATGCTAAAAATCAAAAATATATTTTATTAAACTAAAAAGCCACAATATTACAAAACTAAATTTTGTAAGATTGTGGCTTTTTAAATGCACTTATCTTAAATATTTTAGTGCAACTTAGAACTTATCAGTCGCATAAATTCACTCCTTGTTTCGTGGTGTTCAAATTGCCCTGTAAATGCAGATGTTGTTGTAACAGAATTTTGTTTTTGTACACCTCTCATCATCATACAAAGATGCGAAGCCTCAATAACCACAGCTACACCAAGCGGTTGTAATGATTCTTGTATAGCATCCATAATCTGATTCGTTAGCCTCTCCTGTACCTGTAATCTTCTGCTAAAAACATCTACCACTCTTGCTATTTTACTTAGGCCTGTAATATATCCATTAGGAATATAAGCTACGTGTGCCTTGCCATAAAATGGTAACATGTGGTGTTCACACATACTGTACAATTCAATATCTTTTACGATAATCATTTTCTTTACGTCCTCATGAAAACGTGCTGAATCTAAAATTGCTTTTGCATCTTGGCCGTAACCCTGTGTAATAAACTGCATAGCTTTTGCGATACGCTCAGGCGTTTTCAGCAACCCTTCCCTTTCTACATCTTCGCCGAGCAATGCTATATTGTCTTTGTAATTTTTTATAAGTCCCGCTGTTACATCTTCATCGTAACTCTCTACTTTTTTGTATGCCATTTGTTGTTTTTTATTTTATTTTTTGGGGCTTTTGCCCAATTGCATTTTTCATCAGTTGTTCGGGCTATACGCTTCAATCTTTTGTTCGTTCCTCACATCCGCCAAAGGCGGATCGCTTCTATCCCGCAGCCCTTCATCGTTATATCTTTTTTCAACTTTTACCTTCTGCTCGTTACTAACGCATCATTTTAAAAATCAAATAGGATATTCTACAAAATTTCTTTCCGTCTCATACAACCTTAATTGTATATCCAAGTCGGATTTTATTTCAGGCCTAAGTAGATTATAAATAACTATTACAATGTTTTCTGCAGTTGGATTAAGGTTTTTAAATTCTACGCAGTCTTCATTCAGGTTTTTGTGATCAAACTTATCCAACACTTTTTCTTTTATAAGATCGCTTAGTTTTTTTGTATCCATCACATATCCGGTTCCTTCTTCAGGCACACCCGTAACTCTTACAATTAAATCATAGTTGTGTCCATGGTAACTCGGGTTGTTGCATTTACCAAAAATTTCTTTGTTGGTAGCATCATCCCAGGCTGGATTGTTAAGCCTGTGTGCAGCATTGAAATGCTCTTTTCTAAAAACCGCCACCTTATTTGAAACTGACTGCATAATTTTCTTTTTTTATTTTCTATCTATACCGTTCTTACTCCCCAAAATATTCTACAAATATTCTAGGTGTTTCGTACAATTTTAATGCGTGCAATTGTGTTGATGCTGGTAAATTATTTTTAAGCTGTTCCCAAATCCCAATGATGAGGTTTTCAATCGAACAAATTTTGCCCTTCATAAATTCTACATCCACATTGAGGTTTTTGTGATCAAGCAAATCTGTAACATGGTCTTTAATAATTACACTTAATTTTTTTGCATCAAATACAAATCCAGTTTCTTTATCTGGAACACCTTTTACAGTTACGTACAGTTCAAAATTGTGGCCGTGCCAGTTTTCATTAGCGCATTTCCCAAAAACATCCTCATTTTTTTCCTTACTCCAACTTGGGTTAAAAAGCTTATGCGCAGCATTAAAATGTTCTATTCTTGTTATGTAAACCATTGCGCAATTTATAAATCTTTGCAAAGGTAGCAGGTAATATTAATAATCTAGGGTTGATGTTGCTAACTTTGTGCCATGAAACTCCTTGTTGTAGCAGCTACAGAATTTGAGATTGCACCTTTTATTTTACAAAATACTGTTGCAGATATACTAATCACTGGTGTGGGGAGTCCTGCTTGTATGTATGCACTCACAAAGCGTTTGCAGCAAACTAAATATGATTTTGCTATCCAGGCAGGCATCGCCGGAACATTTAAAAATTCCTTTCCATTAGGCGAAACTTTCTTTGTTAAAACCGATGCGTTTGCAGATTTAGGAATTTATGAAAATGGACGATTTTTTACGCTTTTCGATAAAAATTTCGCAGACCCAAATGCTATTCCCTATCAAAACGGAAGACTGGAAAATTCTCTTGATAACGCTTTTAATATTTCAACAGCAAACGCTATAACTGTAAATACAGTGACAGATAATTTTTCTCAGACGACAATGTTTACAAAAAAGTTTGATCCTGATATAGAATCTATGGAAGGGGCAGCTTTTCATTATGTATGTATTCAAGAAAACATTCCTTTTATACAGCTGCGCAGCGTAAGTAATTTTGTGGGAGAACGCATAAAAACTAATTGGAAAATGAAAGAATCTATCCAGTCCCTAAACCTGCATCTTCAAAAAGTCGTTGATCAACTAACAATTAATTACTAATGCATAAGCAAACTATACAAATTGGTTTTTCTCCTTGCCCCAACGACACTTTTATTTTTGATGCATTGGTGAATAATAAAATTGATACTGGAAATTTGTTTTTTGAGCCGGTTTTAGAAGATGTGCAAACGCTTAACCAATGGGCAATTGAAGGGAAACTACCTGTTACTAAATTGAGTTACGGTGTGTTGCCATTGGTGCAGCATCAATACAATTTATTAAACAGTGGCAGTGCGTTGGGTAGGGGTGTAGGGCCGTTGTTAATTACAAATGCTGCTTTGCAAACCAGCAAAGTAGAGGAGTGTTTAATTGCTATTCCCGGTAAAAATACAACTGCTCATTTATTGTTTTCATTGGCTTACCCCAATGCAAAAAACAAACTCTTTTTAAGGTATGACGAAATAGAAAACTTTGTATTAGATGGCAAAGGGTTAGGTGTAATTATACATGAGAACAGATTTACTTATGCTGAAAAAGGATTGATAAAAATAACTGACCTTGGAGATTATTGGGAAACTAAAACGGGTAATCCTATCCCGCTTGGTGGTATCGTTGTAAAGAAGACAATACCATTGCAACTACAGAACCAAATTGATTTTCTTATAAAGCAAAGTATTGAATTTGCTTTTGCTAACTATCCTGTTTTAAATGACTACATATGCAGCCATGCTCAAGAAATGAGTGAAGATGTGATGCGTAAGCACATAGATTTATATGTGAATAAATACTCGTTAGATTTAGGAGACGAGGGTAGGGCAGCTGTTAAAAAATTGATGGAGGTTTACCAGACCATTGACGATGGACAATAGACCATTACCACTACGTATTTTAATCACCTTCTCTTTTAAACATTTCAATTTTTTGCTAATTACTGATTGCCAACAGCTAATTGCCTACTGCTAATCCTTCCTTATATACTCTTAAACAACGCTCTCTTGCAAAAGTGTGGTCCACGACAGGTTTTGGATAAGTTAATTCCTGGAATTCAGGAACCCATTTTTTTATATATTTTAGTTCAGGATCAAATTTTTGTGTTTGCAAATAAGGATTAAAAATTCTAAAGTAAGGTGCGGAATCACAGCCACTTCCCGACGCCCATTGCCAGCCACCATTATTAGATGCTAAATCGAAATCCAATAACTTTTCTGCGAAATAAGCTTCCCCTAAACGCCAATCAATTAGTAGATGTTTGCAAAGAAAAGAAGCTACAATCATACGTACTCGGTTGTGCATGAATCCTGTAGTGTTTAGTTCTCTCATACCAGCATCAACAATCGGATATCCTGTATTCCCTTCACACCATTTATTAAATCCATTTTCATCATCTAACCATTTTATATTATCATAAGCAGGCTTAAAAGATTTGCCTTTTCCAACATGAGGGAAATGCCACAGAATCATCTGGTAAAAATCTCTCCAGATCAATTCATTTAAAAAGGTTTCAGATTTTGGTTGCGAATATTTTGCAAGTTTTCTAATACTAATTGTCCCAAACCTTAAATGCAAACCCAAATGAGATGTTCCTTTTACAGCCGGGAAATTTCTTTGGTCTGCATATTTTTTTACCAATTCAGCATCTATACTTTTCGAGGGAAATGGTTGATCATTTTTTTCGAAGCCAATGTCTTTTAAAGTTGGTATATGTTTAGGCTCAGTTTTAAAAAAGTTTTTAAAATGCTCTTCTGTGGGATAGCTTTCAAAAGTCTTTTCATTTAAAACTGTTTTCCATTTTTTGTTATAGGGAGTAAAGACGGTGTATGGCTTACCATCATCTTTTACCACTTCGTATTTCTCAAAAATTACATGGTCTTTATATCGAATAAACTTTATTCCATGGCTTTCTAAAACCGCTTCAATTTTTGCGTCTCTTTCTTTGGCATAAGGTTCGTAATCTGTATTGGTGAAAACACTCTCAACGTCATATTGTTTTATCAAATCAGTAATAGCAATTTCAGGTGTACTGTTTAAAACAACCAAAGAAGAACCTTCTTCAATTAATTTTTTCTGCATCTGTTGCAGTGTGTCGATGATGAAATTAACCCTACTGTCTTTTTTATTTTCGAGCTTGTCAAGTATTTCCTTGTCTAAAATAAATATTGGTAATACAGGTAATTCACCTTTCAACGCATGGTATAAACCCGCATTGTCCTCTAACCTCATGTCTCTTCTAAACCAAAAAATATTTACTTTCATTGTTTTTATTTTCTTTTAAATTATTTGGCAACATGTAATTTATCAACAAAAAACCTTTGAGTATTTTCTTTGTAACAATTCATTAATTTTTTGAATTTCTAAGTTCGTGTAGTTTTTATTTTCTAGAGTGGAAATCCATCTTATGTTATAGATCGAATTACTTAAAAAAACCTCATCAGCATCAAGCAATAAACTTTGTGAAATCGCTATTTCTTCAACTGAGTAGCTTAATTCTTTTAATGTATTTATTAGCCAACTCCTCATTACGCCTGCCACACAGCCTTCTGTTAGTGGTGATGTATAAATAATTTTATTTTTAATGAAAAAGACATTAGCTATCGTACTGTCACAAATATTGCCGTTGCTATTTAAAATGAGTGCGTCGTTGCAATGTTGTTTTTTGGCGAATTTTGCGCCCATAAAATACGGTAAATAATTATTTGTTTTTAGGTTGCTAAATTTATCGACAGACTTTTTTGCTTCTTCGTAAACACAAACTTGTAAACCATTTATATTTAAGATACCATTGTCTTCATTTAATTTAAAAGCTTCAATAATATAGTTTGGCGTGTTATTTTTTGGGTCATAAATTCCTCCATCACTTCTAATTATGGTAAGCCTTACTCTCGCCTCCTTTAGTTTATTTTTTTTTAATAGTGCAAGTATTTCTACTGTAAGTTTTTCAACAGTAAAATGTACAGGAATTATAAAATCCAGCATTTCCATGCCTGTCCAAAGCCTTTCAAAATGTTGAGTGGCTAAAATTATTTCTCCATTCTTAAATTTTATCGTTTCAAATAGGCCATCACCATAGCGAAGCCCTCTGTTTGCAGGGCCAATAATATTTTCGTGTTCAATTAATAACTTCCCATTGTAATTAAAAAAAATCATCCTGCTGCTTTAAATAAAAAAATCTTCCACAAAGGAAGATTTTAAAGTTATAAAAAGTTTGAATTGAAATTATATTTCCTCAATTAGTTTATGCTTTACAGCATATAAAATTAAACCTGCTGTACTTTTTGCACCCGTTTTTACCTTTAGTTTATCTCTTAAGGCTTCCACTGTTCTCGGACTTAATTCTACAATATCGGCAATTTCCTTTGTGCTTTTTTCCTCGCACATCAAACGCAAGATCATTGTTTCCTTATCGTTCAATTGCGCATCTTGCGTCACTAGTTGTTGCGGAATTTGTATATGTTTTTGCTTTAAATTAGTTAATAAAGCTTGATTTGTTAGTGCATTAAAGTAATACTCATCTTTGTAACAGGTTTTAATAGCATCATAAATTATTTCGCTATCACTTGTTTTAGAAAGGTAACTGTTTGCTCCAATCTCCATCAGTTTTGTAATCATGCTGTGTTCATCCATCATGGTCAACATAATAACTTTTGCATCTGGTGCAACTTTTCTAATTTCAGGTAAAGCCTGTATACCATCCATTACCGGCATTTGAATGTCAAGTAAAATAACATCCACCGGTATTGACTTAAGCATGTTTATTAAATGCATACCATTATCTGCCTCGGCTATAATCTTGATATCTGTTTTTTGACTTAAAGCCGCCTTCACACCTGCTCTGTATAAAACATGGTCGTCAGCAATAATTACCTTGATTGGTTCGGTTGATTCGTCTTTCATAATTGGAAACTAAAAGTAAACTTTTTTTGTTAAGTAACTTTACTTACTTCAAACGTAATTTTCATTTAAAAATTATGCAAGTAATTAAAATAGCGTAGTTCTACGTGTTATTTCCCCAATTTTATTTAGTTCAATTTTGAAATAATTTTATCTTAGGAGTAAAAAGGAGTCGTTTTTAGTAATTATTTCACCAACATCACAAATTGTTTCAAGCATATAAATATATGTGCCCGCTGCTTGGTCCACTCCGTTCAGCCTTCCATTCCAGCCGAAAGTCTTATTATTTGGCACAAAATTTTTAACCTCAAAAACCTGTTGCCCATACCTATTGTAAATAGCGAATCTCTTTACAATTCTTATTCCCCTGGTTAATGGATAATATATGTCATTTAGCCCATCCCGGTTTGGCGTAAAAGCTGAAGGCATGAGTATATTCGCATTTTTGCATTCTACAAAAATGGATACATCATCTTTTGCAACACAACCACTATCGCTGGTAACTTTAATGGTGTACTGAGTAGAGCTAAGTGCAATACCACTTGTTATTGCACAGTTTGTACAATTGAGGGCTGTTGCCGGCGTCCATAAATATGAAATTACATTAGGTCCATAAACAGGCGAAATAGTGAAAGCGGAGTTAGACGGTACAACTTTATCTGGGCCTGCATTTACTAATGGAAGGCTTTTAATAACGACATCAACAGTTGTTGTGTCTGAAAAGCATCCTACAGAATCAGTTAGAATGGCGGTGTAAGTTGTATTTATAGGCGGTGAAACAACCGGGCTGTAAGTAGTGGTGTTTGATATATTAGTTGACGGTGACCAAAATATTTTTTTACCAGGAGGTAGTGCTGAAATTTTTATGCTGTCTTGTGCACATATAAAAACTGGGTTTAAAAGAGGTGTTGCGTTAAAAGGTGAATATACTGTTATTAATGTACTGTCAATAGAAGGACAATTAAAGCTGTTGTTTGCTGTTGCATAATATAGAGTAGTAGATGTTGGGCTTGCTGTGATAGTATCGCAGGTTGCGCACGAGAGCGTTGCCGCAGGCGACCACGAAAGTGTATCACTATGATATGCAATAAAAGTAGCGGTTTGCCCCTGGCAAATTGTATCATTTCTCGGAAATATTCTTAAGAAAGGTATAGGTTTTACATCTACCTGTTTAATTAAACTATCAGTACAACCATTATTATCTCTAGCAAAAAATTTGATATTATAACTTCCTGAGGTTGGAAATTTTACGGGCGAAGGCTGAAAAGTTGTATCGTTTGTAGGCTTTATGCCATAATTCCAATAAGAAAGAATGATGGTATCAGAGGATACAAATGAGCTTGAAGAATTTAGTATGTTGAAAGTACTGTTGGCGCATACAGCAGCTTGAACTGTAAAATCTAGTTTTGGTCCTCTAACTAATATCCCATGATTAAGTATTAGGGTATCATTACAGTACTGCGACCCGTTGGAAATAATAACCTGATTGTTTGTAAAATTCCCAAAAATATTTGCTATAGGGCTGTAGCTGTTACTGTTAGTGCTAATAGTTGGAAGCCCTACAACAGACCAGCTATATGATGCTGCGGTATTTGCATAATTGTTTAGAATAGAAAAAGCAGTTGTACTGTTTCTACAAACAAAAGAATCTGGATTTGATAATGTAGGTCTTGCTGTATAAATTTTGAAACTGAGCATATCTGAGCAACCGGTTATACTATCTGCAACTGTAAGTGTTGTTAAAAACGATCCACTACTTGCAAAAGTATGTGTTGGGTTTGGTATAGATGAAGCGGGACTCCCATCTCCAAAGTCCCAAACAAGCGATGTAACATTGCCTTGCGTCGCATTTGTGAATGAGAAAGTGTTTTTGTTGTTACAAGTATTTGTATAAGTATACCCTGCAATAACACCAATAATATCAATAGAGAAACTTACAGGTGAGCCCGCACAACCGTTAAAATAAGGAGTCACTGTGATAGTTTTAGTCCCTAGCGTTGCATACTTGTGCGTTGTAGTTGGATCGGTGACGGTTTGTGTTGTGCCATCACCAAAATCCCAAAGCCATGAGTTTGCGTTTGTTGCTTTGGAAATAAACACAGCAGTTTCTGACCCGCAATAAACGTTTTTTGTAGGGTAGGCAACATGGTTTGTTGGTGGGGTACCGAAGGCAATTGTAGGATAGGCGAAGCTGTTTGTGCAGCCCTCATTGGTAGTAATAGTAACTATTGGGTTAAATGAACCAACTGTTGTATAAGAATGAGATGCTAGGCTCGATGTTGGGCTTCCGTCTCCGTAATCATAGGTATAATTTGTAACAGTTGCACCATTTGGAACGGTTACGTTTGCTGAAAAGTTTACATTAATTGGTATACAACCATTAACCGGTGTTACTATTCCTGAAATTGGCGGTCTTTGTACAACAATATTTGTAGTGCTTACAACAAAGCAACCTGCTACATCAATTGCTTTCACTGATGCCGTGAAATTACCGAAAGTGGCGTAAGAGTGGTTAATTGTAGGCGTTGTTGTAGTAACATTTGGGCTTCCATCTCCAAAAACCCACTCATAACTTCCAATATTACCTGAACTATTTGCAGTGAATAAAACATTGCCTGGTGTACAGATGTAATTTCTATCTGCAGTTAACGTTCCGGTTATACTTTGATTGATGGTTATTGTTTGTGAGCTTTCAATAGCTTGATCAGTGTAAACGGTAACAAGCTGAACCGTGTAAGTTCCCGGTGTAGCGTACGTGACTGAAGGGTTCGTGTTATTAGATGATTGTCCGTTACCAAAGTTCCAGGTAAAGCCAATAGGACTGCCTGAAAAAGTTTGTGTAAAATTTACTGTTGTGGGATTACAAAAGGTACCATTGGCGCTTTGAAAGGTGAAAGTAGAGCTTTGCCCTTTTAACGATAGAGAACAATGACATCCTACAATAAATAAAAATAAAATTAAAAATTTGTTCAAAGTATTTTTCTTAAAAGACAAAATAATCAATTTCTCCTACTCCCTAACCTAGGATGCCGGTGATAGTTCATCTGCTGCACAACAAATTTTGCAGTCACGCAAATATTTATTTATCTGCTGGGTTTTACGACTAACAAATAGCATGCTACAATAGAATTATTCAAATAATCTATTGTAATTAGTTTACTTACTTAAAAATTCAAAATAGGTATAAAGTACTTTGTGTAACTATATAAGTCCAAAATAGTCAATGTTACTTCTTACCGGAAAGACCAATAATTGAAAAATCGCTTTCACAGTTTATAGGATGCCAGCTTATTCAATTAGTTTATTCCGCATAGCATACATAATTAAACCCCCAATTGTTTTTACATTAACCTTACTCTTCATGTTTTGCCTAATGGTTTCTATTGTTCGTGGACTTAAAAATATTACTTTCGAAATTTCTTCAGTGGTTTTGTCTTCAGATAAAAGCTGGAGGATTTTTATTTCTTTTTCGCTGAATGTTACAGGTAGGCTGTCGCCATATATTTGCCTAACGCTTTTCTTCTGCATTAGTTTGCCCATTACTGCAGCATTTACCAGATCGTTAAAATAATAATCATCGTTCATGCAGGTCAATATTGCTTCATAAATTTCCTCGGGGTCAGTGGTTTTAGTTAGGTATGCATTTGCACCCATTTCCATCATTTTTGTAATCATTTGGTGATCATCGTACATAGTAAGCACAATAATCTTAACGACTTCATACTCCTTGCGTAAAATTTGTATTGCATTTATACCATCAATTTCGGGCATTCTTATATCCATCAGCAAAACATCAGGCATTTTAATACCTATTTTATGCATCATGTCTTTACCATCCTCTGCCTCCCACAATATTTTAAGGTTTTCTTTATTTGAAAGAGCCATCTTAATGCCATCCCTAAAAATTTTATGGTCATCGGCAATTGCAATCTTAATTTGGGTAGAAGCCATCGGTTAGTCAGATAAAAAGGAAATGTAATTGAAGGTTGATGTGAATGTAGATTAATAGCTGCAATATTAAAAAAATTGTTGAGTAAAAGCGTGCTTTTATAGCAAAGCAGGATTATAATTCCGTTTTTTGCCCGAATAAATATCCACGTATTTTAGAAAATGTGTATAACTATATTGCTATTTGGTAATAAATACTACGTAAACTTACCTAAACTAAATAGTAAAAATACGGTAAAAGTATTGTATCTTTACTTTTTATTAACTAAAAAAAAATAGCTTATTTTGCCTGAAACACAATACAGTTAAGGGTTTTAAGCCTTAAGTATAATTACTTTTTTGATTGTTATCAATTGCGTAAGAATACGAAATGAAACAAATTTGCTTAACACATAAATATATTCCCTAATCACAAAAATTATTTTATTATGTTTAGCCACGTAGTACCACATTTGTTCGAGATTTTGTTAAGTTTGTTTTAATGTAATTGTAGAATATGGTTATATTTGAAAAAATATACATTTTCTGGAAACACAATCATTATTAACTTATTTATCTGAACTTCTACCTTTATTATTTTGTTTTTATTTTTTTAAAAAGATAAAAACAAAATATTTAAAGGTATTTTTCATTTATACCATTTTGCTTGCCTTCTTTTCAAGCGCAACATTATATATATTGTATTTTGAAGAGTCAAAGACCGCATATTTTTTAATTTTAAGAATTTATATTGCTATTGAATATGCAGTATTAGTTTTTTTCTTTTCTATATTATTTCAAAACATTATTTTAAAGAAAACTATTCTTTTTACGGTAATCCCATTTTGGTTTTATTGTATATATAACTTTTTTGTCTCAGAACGTGATACATTTAATAATTATCCGGCATTGGTTGAGTTCGCGGCCTTTATTTTAATAATCATTTTTTATTTTTATGAGAAGATGAATATCGTATCAAGCGTACCGCTTTTAAAATCGATTTCATTTTGGTTATGTGTGGGCTTGTTTATCTATTTTACAGGAAATCTCTTTTTTCTTTTATTTATTACATCAACAAAGGATAAAGATCTTTTAAATCAAATGTTTCTTATCTATACAATTGTAACAATTTCTAAAAATTTAATTTTAGGAAGTGCATGGTTTGCAAATGAACAAGTTCAAACAGATGCAGATATAATACAAATGCCTGAAAACATGAATCTTGACGATGACTTTACTTTTACCCAAAATACCAACCCCTAACGCTGATGTTTTTTTTGCAGGTAAGTGAGAATTCCCTCGGGAATAAAATGATGGTTGTAGGCTCTGCCGGTATGCTAATACTCGCAGTTGTAATCATTGTGTTCGTTACCATTCACCAACGCAAAATTATAAGGTACCACAAAACCATGAAGCGTTTGGAGGAAGAAAAACAAGAAATTTATTTAAAAGCAAGTATTCGTTTTCAAGAAGAGGAAAGGCAAAGAATAGCTGCTGATCTGCATGACGATGCAGGCCCTTTGTTGGCCACAGTTCGTTTGTATCTGAATGAAAATCTTGTAAACCAGGAAAAAGCCCAGCAAATACAAAGTATTTTAAGCGCCAAGCAAATTATTGATGATGCCATTCAATTGGTAAGAAATATAAGTCACAGTTTAATGCCGCCAACGCTAAAAAATTTCGGGTTGGAAAGTGCAACAAATGATTTATTTCAAAAAATAAATGGAAGCGGTGTTATAAAAGCATCTGCCCGTTTTCATGACTATAGGGAGCGATTATCTAGCGAAAGGGAAATGCTTGCATTTAGAGTGGTACAGGAAATTATAAATAACATTATCAAACACAGCAACGCAGGGTTTATTCATCTTACACAAAATGTAAGTGACAATAATTTATACATTAGAATTCACCACGATGGCAAGGGTATTATACAAACCGAGTACGATAAATTGAGTTACATGGGCAGCGGTTTGGGTTTAAAAAATATAGCTAGTCGTATGAAAGTTTTAAACAGTAAAATAATGTTTGAAATTGACTCTAGCAATACCTATTATAAAATCACTTTAGAAATACCAAGAAATAGCAATTTGTGAGTGTAGATATTTGAAAAATTAAACACTAACTTACCATATCAATTATCTTATAACTTTCTATGGTTCCCGAAATTAAAATTGGAATTGCGGACGATCACAAAATCTTTAGAAAAGGAGTTATCCTTTCTATGAGACAATATACAAATCTGCGTTTTGTGTTGGAAGCAGAAAATGGAGAAGAGCTACTAGCGATGATACCTGACGGTATGCCCGAAATTATATTGTGCGATTTAAAAATGCCAATTAAAGATGGTATTGATGCTACAAAAGCCATCACCAAAATGTTTCCAACAATTAGGGTTATTATTTTAACCATGTATGAAGATGATCGTTTTGTAGGTCACTTAATGGATTGCGGGGCTGCAGGCTACCTTTTGAAAAATACGGAACCTGCAGAGGTTTACAAAGCAATAAACGATGTAAAAAGAACGGGTTTTTATTTAAGTCCGTTTGTAAACAGAATACTCATAAAAAAGAATTACAGTAAGCAAAAGTTCAACCCTTCGTTGGCAACTGAAGCTGTACTGAGCGAAAGAGAAAAAGAAGTGCTCATGCTTGTAGCTATGGAATTCACTGCTACAGAAATAGCAGCAAAAATATTTATAAGTGCCCGTACTGTAGAAGCTATAAAAGATAGATTAATGGAACGCTTTGGCGTAAAAAACTCTGTTGGACTTGTTTTTTATGCGATGAAAAACAGGTTGTTGGATTAGTAGGTGAATTTTCGAAGAGAGAGTTTTGAATGCTCGATTAAACCAAAATATTTTCAACTTTTTTTGGAGCTTCCTGATTAGTTTTAGTGGTTGTTAAGAAAACTTTAGCTAACCAATTAGGCCATCAGAACGTCTAAATCTTTCCAATTAATTATTTTTTCAAGAAAACAAATGATATCACAGTTTTAAAACAGCCCAAACAGCTGCGCATCAATACCTGATATTATTTCTCCAAGATGATCTTCGTTTTCAGCAAATTTATTTGTGTCAGCATCTATAATCAACAGTTTTCCTTCTGTGTATCCTTCTATCCAACTGTTGTAATAATCGTTTAGTTTTTTTAAGTAATCGAGGCGGATATTTTCTTCATATTCTCTGCCTCTTTTTTGTATTTGAGATACAAGTGTTGGTACCGATGCTTTTAAATAAATTAAAAGATCAGGTGGTTGCACCATCGATTTTAATGTTTCAAAAAACTTATAATAATTTTCAAAATCCCTTTTGCCCATCAGCCCCATATCATGCAGGTTCGGCGCAAAAATATTTGCATCTTCGTAAATGGTTCTATCTTGTATAACAGTTTCTGTTCCTCTTTGTATTTCTAATAATTGGTTTAACCTGCTGTTTAAAAAAAATATCTGAAGGTTAAAACTCCACCTTGGCATGTCCTCATAAAAATCGTTCAGGTAAGGGTTATGGTCTACATCTTCAAATTGAGGAATCCATTTATAATGTTTGCTAAGCATTTCTGTGAGTGTAGTTTTCCCTGCCCCAATGTTGCCCGCAATAGCGATGTGTTTTGGTTTTTTTGTTTTGGCCATAACCTGTAATAATTGTAAAAATGTCTACGAAATTAAGTGTAATTATTTCAAAGAATATATTTTTTTGAAGCCGGTTTTTTGTGTATTATTTTTTGTTGCAAGCTCTCTATAAAATTAAAATTTTAGTCGCAATAGTTAATTTATTAATCAATGAACAATCTATTGAGCACTAAAAAACGGCAATGAATCAAATCATTGCCGTTCCATATTCAAAAATATTTTTACTTAAAATTTAACTGCACAGCACCGCTTTCTTTCAGATCGCTGCGCACCGTAGCTCTGTATTCCTTGCCGCCGCTTCTTATCAGCATCAATGCTGTATTTGGCGGGGTAGTACCAAGGTTTTCTGCAAACATGATAATGCTGTTTACACCTTTTACAGCTTTCAATTTGTACGACACTGTTTTTTCGGTAAGCGTAATTTTATTGGCTACTTCATTTCCATTAAAAAATAAACTTACTTGGTCACCATCTGCTTCAGCATTGTCAACTATGTCTATTGTAATGTCAGCATCGGTAATATCAAATGTTTCTATCACTTTAGATGTTCTTCCGTTTATAACTTGGGGTGCTTTTTCTGCAGCTTTTTCAGGTAACTGTACGGCGGTTATCATATTAGCTGGGTTTAAATAAACCTTTGCTGCATTTTTTATATCTGCTACGGTTAATGCGTTTACATATTTTTCATAATTTAAAAACCGGTCCACATTTTTACCGTCCACTTTTGCTTCAATGAGCGTACTTACCCATGTATCGTTATCCTTTAAAGATTCTCTGTATTTTTCCAGCCATTGTTTTTTTACCTTCTCCAAAGTTTCGGGTGTTGGACCATCCTTTTGAATTTTTTCAATTTCGCTTTTCAGACTAGTTAACACTGTTTCTACTTTTTCAGGACCAGTTGGCAACTGAGCCATCATGGTGTAACTAGGATAAGGCTCTTTTTGAAGTGCTCCAAAAATACCACCACCATAAATAGCCTGCGCTTTTTCTCTTATTTCTTCAATAATTTTTATGTTCAGTGCTTCCGTCATTGCAGCCGCTTTAAGGGCAGCATCTTCAGAGTAAGGTATATCGCCGCTGTACATTTGTAATATCAAACTTTTCTGCTCTTTCCCTTTTTTTACTTCGAGTAGTTTGTTCCCTTTTATTGGCCTTACTTTATTGTCTTTAAAAGTGGTTTTTTTACCATTTGCAGGTAAACTTGCAATGTACTTTTCAATAAGTGGTACAATAGCTTCTTCTTTAAAGCTACCAACAAAAACAAAATGCATTCCTGTAAGGTCTCCTGATCTTTCCTGGTAAATCTGCATCGCTTTATCAAGGTTTACCTTATCAAAATCTTTTGGGTTTGGTACTACCGAAGGAGCCATTGCATTGTTGTTGTAAATAAATTTATAAAGCGTATCAATAAAGGCAGCTTGTGGGTTGCTCATAATGCCTGCAACCTGTGCTTTGTTTTTACTTATAAAAGATTTAAACAAGGCAGTATCTTTTCTTTGCTCGGTAACTTTTAGGTAAAGCATTTGAAACATTGTTTCTAAATCTTTAATTGTTGAGCTACCATTTACAACATCTTTTGTATCGGTAAATGAAACACTTGCATTAGCTTTTTTACCACTCATTGCTTTTGTAAGATCTTGCGGCGCAAAGTTGCCAAAACCCATGCTGCTTTGCACTTGTGTGGCATACTGTGCAGAATATTTATCTTTTAAACCGTAGTTGCTGCTGCCACCAAACCTTGCAGCCTGCATTTTAATTTCGTCTGCTTTAAAATCTGTAGGCTTAAGGGTAACGGTAATTCCATTGCTGAGTACTAAGTCTGTTGTACCTAAAAGTTTGTAACTAGTCTTTTTTGTTACTTTACCTGCGGTAGGACTTTTAGCAAGTAAATCAGCTGCAATGTTTTTTTCTTCGTATGCTGTAATTTTTTCAGCAGCAGCATTGTTTACCATCGCTACAAGTTCTTCATTGGTTGGAAGTTTAAAGCCTTCCGTTTTTTCAGGTCCTGTAATATTTACAAAACGCTTTGGGTTTGCTTTTAATTTTTCTGCCAGTTTGTTTACATCTGCTAATGTAATTTCAGGTAGAAATTGTTTAACATAAGTAAATTCATTTTCAATGCCCGGTGCTGCATCTCCGTCTAAAAATAGGGTGAGGTATTCCTCAACAAAATTTCCAGATTCAGTTTTGTCCTTGCTTTTAAAAGAACTTTCGTAATTGGAGAATAAATTCTTTTTTGCTCTCTCTAACTCGGCTGTAATAAACCCAAACTGGTTTACCCTTTCCACTTCATTTATTAAAACCTTAACTGCTTTTGCAGGGTCGTTTGTGCCTGTACCTGCACTAACACTAAATTGGTTATAACCTTTCATAAAGCTGCTAAAGCTACCATTGGCAAATATAAATGGCGGGTTAGGCTTTTGCGTAATTTCTCTAAAACGTGCGTTTAACATGGCATTGAAGAGAGACTCAATAATATAGTTTTTGTAGTCTGCAACGGTAACGAGGGAATTATCAGTAAAAGCAGGCCATGCTATTTGAGCAGAAAAACCTGTGGCTTCTTTATCGGTAACAACAACCGCTTTGTCATTTGTGTAAGCAGGAAAATCAATAGCAGGCAACGGTCTTGGGTTTTCAACCGGTTCAATACCTGCAAAATGTTTGGTTATCATTTCCAAGCCTTTTTCTTTTGTTATATCGCCTACAACTACTACAGCCATCAAGTCTGGTCTGTACCAATCTTTGTAATATTTTCTAATTAGGTCAGGCTTAAAATTGCTGATAATACTGTCTCTTCCAATTGGCAATCTTTCACCAAAACGAGACCCATTAAAATAAGCAGGTAGCCATGCTTTTTGCATTCTGTCCGCAGCTCCTTTACCTAATCTGCTTTCTTCTAAAATGATTTGTCTTTCACCTTCAATATCATCTGTGTTGTAGGTAACATTGTGTGCCCAGTCTTCAATTACCTGAAAACCTTTTTCCAAGTTGCCTGGTTTATCTGTTGGGATAGGAAGAATATAAACTGTTCTGTCAAATGATGTGTATGCATTTAAATCGCTGCCAAAGCCAACACCAATATCCTGCAGAAAAGAAACGATGTCGTTCTTTTTAAAATTTTTAGTACCATTAAAAGCCATGTGCTCCGCCATGTGTGCAAGCCCTTGTTGGTTATCATCTTCGCTCACACTACCGCTTTGCAATGCAAGTCGCAGCTCTACCTTTTTTTCGGGTTTTGCATTGGGCATAATATAATAAGTAATACCGTTCGGTAATTTACCTGTTGTTACCAATGGGTTCAATGGAAGCAGGTCACTTGGTTTATTTTGCGCCTTTAAATTACCGCAAAAAAGTACTGTTGCTATAATTAAAAAGATGGGTTGAAAGATTTTCATATTTTTTGTTTTATTTGTAAATGTACTTACCAATGTGAATGAAGTTTTACCGTTCATATTATTTCTATGATGTTATCAATATTTTGCCTGCTATTTCCCAATTGCATAAATGATCTTTCATGCAAAATCAATAATTCAACCCCATCGCTTCTCTCACAGCTTCCATTGTAGCATTGGCACTTTTGTTAGCCTTTTCTGCACCTTGCTCCAAAACACTTTTCAACTTATTTTCATCGTTTAATAAGTCAGCTGCTTGTTGTCTTATTGGTGCTATAAAAGTCACCATATCTTCACTAAGTTCTTTTTTTAAATCGCCGTATCGAATGCTTGCGTTGTTAAAATCACTGGTAAATTTTTCAATTTTATCAGATGAACTCACGAGTTTCATCAGTGCAAAAATGTTTTCAATGTAATCAGGCATCAAGCTGTTTTTTTCTGTGGGGCCACTGTCTGTTTTTGCCTTCATTACTTTTTTTCTGATGGTATCATCATCATCTGCGAGGTATAAAGTTGCGGCCTGGTTTTCACTCTTGCTCATTTTACCTGTCCCATCTAATGATGGCACTTTAACCAATTCAATATTGTAATTAAATGCTTTTGGTTCAGGGAAAATATTGCCATACCGATGATTAAAACGGTTGGCAAAAGTGCGTGCCATTTCAAGGTGTTGTTCCTGATCTTTACCCACAGGTACATAACTTGCTCTGTGCAACAATATATCTGCTGCCTGCAATACAGGGTAGGTAAGTAAACCTGCATTAATGTTGTCAGGATTTTGGCGTGCTTTGTCTTTAAAAGTTACCGTTTTTTCGAGCTCACCCATGTAAGCAAGCATATTTAAGTACAAATACAATTCAGAAGTTTCTCTTATGTGGCTCTGGCAATAAAAGGCTGCCTTATCAGGATCCAACCCGCAGGCAATATTTTCGGCAACTACCCGGTAAACATTTTGTTTTAGTGCTGCGGTATCGGGGTGGGTTGTTAGCGAATGTAAATCGGCTACCATAAAATAGCACTCAAATTCAGTTTGCATTTTTACATAGTTGCGTATTGCCCCAAAATAATTTCCTAAATGTAAAAAGCCAGTGGGCCTAATACCGCTCATCACTATGTTTTTTGGGGCAGCTGTTAATGTATCAGTCATGGTTGTAATATTGCGGCGAAGATAATAAAATATGAACCCTGTTTTTTCATTTTTTGGAGTGCTGCCCGTCCATGTAAAAGGCAACCTGCTCTGCCCTTTAATTACTAAATTTGTTTTATGGATGTAAATGATGAAATGATTGAAAAATTGGCAAACCTTGCTAAATTAAAGTTTGATGATACGGAAAAAGTGCAGATAAAAAATGATTTGCAAAACATGATTGGGTTTATAGAAAAAATGAACGACCTAGATACCTCTAACGTAGAACCACTGTTGCACATGACAGGTAATGTAAATATGTTACGGGAAGATTTGGTTGCAGGAAGCATTACCAATGAAGAAGCTTTACAAAATGCAGCAAACAAAAATGCGCCCTTCTTTATTGTACCAAAAGTTATAAAAAAATAATTTTTTAAAATAGAAAAATGAACACTTCATCCATACTTGAATTACAAAATATTAAAAAAAGTTATTTTCTTGGTAAGCAAGAATTGCCTGTGCTTAAAGGAATAACAATGGATATTTTCAAAAATGATTACGTGGCTTTAATGGGACCGAGCGGTAGCGGTAAATCTACCTTAATGAATATTTTAGGTTGCCTTGATTCGCCAACTGGTGGGAAATATATTTTGAATGGAAAAGATGTGAGTCGAATGGAAGATGATGATCTTGCTGCGGTAAGAAACAAGGATATTGGTTTTGTTTTTCAACAATTTAATTTACTACCACGGTTAACTGCCGCTGAAAACGTGGCGTTGCCTTTAATTTATAGCGGTATCAGCAAAAAAGAAAGGGCAGAGAGGGCAGAAGCAGTTTTATTGAAAGTGAGGTTGGAAGATAGAATGCACCACAAACCAAATGAGTTAAGTGGTGGACAATGCCAGCGTGTGGCTATTGCAAGGGCACTAATTAACGACCCTGCAATTATTTTGGCTGATGAGCCTACAGGTAATCTAGATTCTAAGACTTCGCACGAAATAATGGATATTTTAGGCAAAATACACAGCGATGGAAATACGATAGTACTTGTTACGCATGAAGAAGATATTGCCGGTTTTGCCCGAAGAGTAATTAGATTGAAAGACGGGCTTATTGAAACTGATAAAATAAATAGTACTCCAACATTAGCAAATTTGTAATAAGAAATCCGAAACTTTTAACGATGGCTTTTAAAATTTATACCAAAACCGGGGATGCCGGAAAAACTAGTTTAATTGGTGGTACAAAAGTGCCTAAAAGCCATATACGCATTGAGAGCTATGGCACAGTAGATGAATTAAATTCTTATATAGCTTTGTGTGGTGATTTAATAGTTGATAAAAACTGTAAAATCGTTTTAAAAGAAATACAGGACAGGCTTTTTACCATAGGCTCATCACTCGCCTGCGACCCTGAGAAAGAGCCACTAATGAAAATTCCCGATCTTTTAGAAGAGGATATAATTTACCTCGAAAAGGATATTGATAGAATGATGGATGAGTTACCTCCAATGAAATTTTTTGTACTTCCAGGTGGCCATCCTGCAGTTTCTACCTTACACATTGCACGTTGTGTATGTAGGCGTGCAGAGCGTGTATGTGTGCAAATGAAAGAAGAAGACATTTTTGTAGACGAGCTTGTAATAAAATACCTCAACAGATTGAGTGATCACCTTTTTGCACTCTCCCGATATGTTTCTCAATTGCTGAATGTGAACGAGGTAAAATGGATACCCCGAATAAAGAAGTAATTACTTTTTCGAATCTGGTTTAAAAGCACCTTCTGGCTGCGTTGGGTTTTTTTCATTGTACCCTTTATGTATAGGATCTTTATCCGTTGTGGCCTTTTTTAAGTCTACAATTTTTTCTGTTTTGTTGTTATCTACTACCTCTTTTTTATTTTTCATAATTTTTTATATTTCAAGTGAAAATATTGTACCAAAAAAATTAATTGTCTTTTTTGGGAATACCTATTTTAAACAAAAATTTCGGCGTAATAATGTGTAGAAAATAAAAATCAGCACAAGTATATTATTCTTTACTTTACAATTCAAAACTAACCCTTATGAATAAAAATGGTCCTGTTATAGTTATTGAAGATGACGTTGATGACAGAGATATTTTAATAGATGTATTTAAAAAGTTAAGATACGATAATGATGTGCTTTATTTTGAAGATGGTGAAAAGGCACTTGAGTATTTGCTCTCAATGTCGGTAAAACCATTTTTAATTCTTTCAGATATAAATATGCCTCGTTTAAATGGCATGGAGCTACGGGAAAAAATTTACAATAATGCGCAATTAAATCTTCGTTGTATCCCATATTTATTTTTAACAACCGCTGCGGAACAACCATTGGTTATAAAAGCATATTCGCAGTCTGTTCAAGGGTTTTTTGTAAAGCCACAGACCGTAAAAGGAGTTGAAAAATTAATTTCATCTATTATGAGTTATTGGACGGAATGCCACTCTCCTGATGTGTAGGTTTATTGAAACTTATTTTGTGTTTATAAAAGTAAAAGCCCAATCGTTTGTTGATTGGGCTTTGTTTGTTTTAGGAGCATATTTGAATTGCCGTTCGTTGCATGGTAACGACATTAATTCGATGTTTAATGGTTTATAGTTTTAATAAAGGATTTACTTGTTTCACTTTTTAGCTAATTCTATGAAACGAAAAAAGCCCAAATCTAATTAAAGAAATGGGCTTTGTATCGGGAATGGTACTAGACTCGAACTTGTTAATTCACGATTTGAAGAAAGTTGGGGAATTTTAATGAATTAAGGTGCGATAATAATAACAAAAAAGTTCGAGGTTTGGTAGTCCAATGGTTAGAAGAAAATTATAATTTTCAAATTTATATTTCCTCGCAATTTAAACTTGTTCGATCTCTTTGTACTACTATTTGGAAAGTAGTTCTTAATACAGCCTGGAACAAACAACTTGCTCTTTATGCAGATTATTTAGAGCATATCAAACTAAGTTTTTTAAACTCATAATAAATTGAGTAGTCTATTTTCCAGCATTTTGTATATAAATTCGAAATTCAAAACTGATAATAAACCTATGCAAGAAACTTCTGAACTTCTTCAACCATTGTTGCAACTACTCAATAAAATCAATCCCATTAGTTCTGAGTTAGAAAATATCCTTATCAAAAGTTTTGAACCTGGAAAGATTAAAAAGGGAAAGATCTTACTTTACGAAGGAGATGTTTGCAAAAATCTTTGGTTTCTTGCTGATGGACTCTTAAGATCATACCACAATATCGGTAGCAAAGAAGTTACATCCCGCATCATGTTTAAAAATCATGTAGTAATTGCACCAGGCAGTTTTTTTAAACAGACACCTGCTACAGAATCTATTGACGCATTAGGCAACTGCATTGTTGTTACATTATCGAACGTAAAACTTCAAGAAATTTATACAAGATTCCCTGAATTCAATTACCATACCCGCATTATAACCGAAGATTATTTTTATAAGCAAGAGCAAAGGTTATATATGCTTCGCAAGCAGAATTCAACTGAGAAATACAAATACTTTATTGAAAATTATGGCAACTATCTTCAATTCATACCTCAAAAATATATCGCTTCCTTTTTAAATATTACCCGAGAAACTTTCAGTCGAATTCGAAACAAAAGATGACTGTTTAGGTATGTCGTAAAGGAATTAAATATTTTATAAATCAACCAACGACAGATTTAAAATCTATTTATTCTTTGGCATAATTTGAATAACTAAAAACTAAGATATTTAGAATGGATTGTTGTTTGTAAATTTTCCTTGAATTTTCTCATCAATATTTTGTTTATGGGCGTTAAAATTTTCGGCTTGTGGGTTGGTGTTTACTATGGAAATATTTTGATATCGGTTATTGGGTACAGTATTGCATCATTATTGTCTTATATCGTTTCATTGTTTATTATTTTTAGAATGGTGAAGATTTCTCCTGTGATTTTAATTCGGGATATTATCCTTGTAGCAATATTAGCAGCACTAATTATTTACTTTAAAGCTTTATAGAATGGAGAAGCCCACACTTCTTGAGAAAATCAAAAATACAATTTTTAATAGCTTGATAATTTGGAGAGCAAGCTTTGATAAGTTGTTCCGTAAGTTCTATTCACAACAACACCAACTAACATCAACCACATCCTCTGATCGATATCCTGAATTA
>JANOTH010000113.1:0-13856 GCA_031416275.1 Ferruginibacter sp.
TTACAATTGCAGTTTTTATGTTTATGCAGCAGGAGCAATTTGGCAGCTTGGCAAAAAAAGATATGCTTTCAATTATAGAGAAATCTATTAACTACAGGGAAGAAAAATTTATGAATGAAAGTTTTACGCCAGATCTTGCAGAGGGCGTAACTTATTGGGAAGTGACCAAAAATTTATTGTTCAATAAAAACAGCAGACTACGCCCTATCAATAAACTCCCATCTACAAAAACAAACCTACATAACTTAAGCAAAGAAGAAGATATGTTTATATGGTTTGGGCATTCATCATATTTTATTCAAACTGATGGTAAAAAAATTTTGGTAGATCCTGTTTTTAGCGGCTCCGCCTCTCCCCTGCCTGCATCTATTAAAAGTTTTAAAGGTGCCGATATTTATACTGTTGATGATATACCAGAAATCGATTTACTTTTCATAAGTCACGATCATTGGGATCATTTAGACTACAAAACTGTTAAAGCCTTAAAACCTAAAATAAAACAAATTATTTGTGGTTTAGGAACAGGTGCACATCTTGAAAAATGGGGTTTTAAAAAAGAAATTATTGTTGAAGAGGATTGGAACAAACACATAGATTTAAACAATGGATTTACTGTTGATACAATACCCGCAAGACATTTTTCGGGCAGAGGGTTTAAGAGAAATAAAGCACTTTGGTTGTCATTTATTTTACAAACACCATCAAAGAAAATATTTATTGGTGGTGATAGTGGCTACGATAAACACTTTAAAAAAGCAGGAGATATGTTTGGCCCCTTCGATATTGCCATACTTGAATGCGGACAATACGATTTAAGTTGGAAGTACATTCATATGCTACCGCACGAAGTAATACAAGCGGCAAAAGATTTACAAGCAAAAAAAATAATACCTGTGCATTGGGGTAAATTTAAACTTGCCAACCACAATTGGGATACACCAATAAATGACTTACTAAAACTAAACGAGCAGCATAAACTAAATATATTAACGCCAATGATTGGTGAAAAGGTTTTGTTGAAAGAGAATCAAAAATTTACAAAATGGTGGGAAGATGCAAAATAGTACACACCACAAACGTTTTTAAATCACTGTAAATAAGGATTGTTTTTCTTTTCAGCATCTACTGTTGTAGCGGGGCCATGACCGCTATAAACGACGGTATCGTGCGGCAAGGTTAAAAGATTATCTTTTATACTTTTTATAAGTTGCTCATGGTTACCGCCCGGCAAATCACTTCTGCCAACACTATTTTTGAATAAGGCATCACCACTAATTACAAATTTATCTTCAGCACAATAAAACGCTAGGCTTCCGGGGCTATGACCGGGCACCAATAAAACTTTCAATTCATCGCTCCCTAATGAAATGGTGTCGCCTGCATTCAACATAATAAAGTCTCCTTTATAATTATCAAACGGCATACTGTACATAAGCCCGCTAGTTGGAGCAAACGCTAAAACAGCTTTTTCGTTTTCGTGAAGTTGTAAGGTAAGGTTATACTTTTCTGATATAAACTTATTGCCAAATACATGATCGAGGTGACAATGGGTATTTACCAACATTTTAGGGGTTAAATTATTCGTAGATAGGTAAGCAACCAATTCTTCCTTTTCAGCATCAAAATAACAACCAGGATCAATGATAATGCAGTCGTTAAACTCATTGTAAAGTATGTACGTGTTTTCTTGTATTGGACTAAATTCGAATGATTTTATTTTGAGCATCTATGCTTATTTAAAATGATTTTAATTGTACAGTGTAATCAACTAATTTTAAGACTTAATATAACAGATAAGTATGGTAAAGTTCAGCAGAATATTTCTTATTTCCTTTATTTTCATTCTTTCGGCTATTGTAACCACAGCGCAGGTAAATGCTGTTACTTTTGGTAAAAACAGAATTCAATACAAAAAATTTAAGTGGCAGTTTTATCAAACCCAAAACTTTAATGTTTATTTCTACGATGGTGGGCAACAGCTTGCAAAATTTACTGCACAGGCAGCCGAAAAAGAACTCCCACAAATTGAGGCTGCGGCAGAATACAGTCTTCAACGGAGAGCAAATATTATTTTATACAATGAGTACGCTGATAGAAAGCAAACCAATATCGGTTTAGAATCTGATATATTAAATGCGGGCTCTGTAACCAAATTGGTAAACAATAAAATGGTTGTTTATTATGATGCAAATCACTTTAACCTTAAGCGACAGATTAGGCAGGGGATTGCAGATATCATTACCAAAAATGTTTTATTTGGCGATGATTTAGGCGAAGTTGCCAGCAACCAAACACTTTTGGATTTGCCTGTATGGCTTACTGATGGCTATGTTGCATACCTTGGTGAAAACTGGAGCACAGACCTTGATGATGAACTTAAAAGCGAAATATTGAGTGGCAATTACAGTAAGTTTTCAAAATTTGCTTTTGAAAAACCATTGCTCGCCGGGCATGCATTTTGGTATTACATAGAAGAAAAATATAAAAAAGAAAACGTTACTTATTTTTTATACCTCGCCAGAATTTATAAAAACTTAAACAAGGCCAGCAGTCAAATAACCAAGCTTACTTTTAAGCAATTGCAGGCAGATTTTATGGAGTATCAGGATGATAAATATTCAAAAGATATTTCTCGCCGCAAAGCATACCCCAAAGGCAATTATGTTGATGGGTTTGATATAAGCAAGCGGTTGAACTATTACAGGTTTAATGTAAACCCAAATAAAAAGAACAACGATTATGTGGTAACTCAATTTAAAAAAGGTATTGTAAGACTAATATTAAACGAAGGTTACGAAAATAGAACTTTACTAAAATATGGTACAAGATCTTACGCAGCAGAAATAAACCCGAGCTACCCCTTAGTGGCTTGGGACCCTAAAGGCACAAGGATCTCGGTTATTTATACAACAGAAGGTAAATTAAAATTATTCGTTTATGATGTTTTGAGCAATTTAAAACAATACGACTTTGACATAACCGATAAGTTTGATCAGGTGCAGGATGTGAAGTATATGTTGGATAGCAGAACATTGCTCATTTCTGCCGTTAAAAATGGTCATACAGATATTTATACATTCGCAATAGAAAAAGAAAAAGTAACACAAATTACAAACGATGTGTACGATGACCTTGATGCTACCTTCGTTTCTTTTCCTGGCAAAACAGGCATTATATACACAAGTAACAGGCCGAGCGCCGATGCAAAAACAGGCGATACTATTTTGCCAAGCGATAACCGTTTTAATGTTTTCTTAATTACAAATTTTGGCGATAAACCTGAGCTAAACCAAATAACCCAACTTACCAATTTAAAGTATGGCAATGCACGTTTTCCAACGCCATACAACGTTAACCACTTTACTTTTGTAAGTGATGAAAATGGTATAGGAAACCGATATGCCGGCTTTTTTACTACCAGGGCAGAAGGTTTAGATACATTGGTTTTAATTGGTGATGATATACTACGTAACCCATCGCAAAAAGATGTTGACAGTACATTAAATGTTTACAAAAAAACAGATATAGATTCAGTTGCTATTGTAGCTGTTTCGGCAGATTCTGCTTACACTTTTCCACTTACCAATTACCCTAGCTCCCTTGCTGAAAGTAGAGTGGCAGGCGACAATAACCAGTTAAGCGAAGTAACGAGGCAGAGTGATGAAAAAATATTGTACAAGCTTAAAATAGATGAGAACACCTTGTATAAAAGAAATGTAAGCGCACTCCCCACAGAGTATGCAAAAAAATTGATGAGGGAAAGCAGGCTTACAAAAGTAAATCCTGCAACATATAAACCAATTGCACCTGCTGTTGTTACAGATACATCTAAAAAAGCAAATGACTTTTTTCAAACGGAATTTAACAACGATACTACAAACAAATCAAATAGTGTAGCGGCAGTACCAATTTTAAGAGACAATGACAATGTATTATCAAGAGCAAAATTATTTGTGTACAAACCAAAAAAATTCTCGGCAGATTATGGCTCTGCGGGGTTTAACAATAATGTTTTAATTAACAGATACCAACCTTACCAAGGTGGGGCGGGGCCAATTATGCTTAACAGCGGCAGTCCATTAAACGGCCTTTTACGTTTAGGAACATCAGATCTTTTAGAAGATATAAAAATTACCGGTGGCTTTAAAATTGGTACAAATCTTAAAGACAATGAATGGTTGTTAAATTATCAAAATTTAAAACGTAGGGTTGATTGGGGGCTTACTTATTACAGAAATGTACAAAGCCTTTCATTTGTTACAGACGGACCTTCTCCTGTATTTTTGAATGGTAAACAATTTACCAATCTATACCAGGCAAATATTTCTTACCCATTCGATGAAACGAAAAGTGTAAGATTTAGCACAGGGGTAAGAGCGGATAACCAGGTTGTAAATGCATCTCTACAATTACCACAAACATTACTGGTTGATAATAATCTTACACTTTATCAAACATCGCATTTAGAATTTGTTTATGACAACAGCATTGCAACAGCACAAAATATTTATAACGGTGCACGTGCAAAAGTATATGCAGATTTTAACAGGCAAATAAACAAAGTGCAATTTGCAAATGGACCAAACACATACAATGTTGGGTTTGATGCCCGTTACTATTATCCAATTTATAAAAACTTTATTTGGGCAGGTAGAGTAGCTGGCGATTTTAGCTTTGGCAATCAAAAATTAATATACTTTTTGGGAGGTACCGATGGTTGGCTAATGTTTGGCAACAACAGCAAAAAAGATGGTAGCGACAGGTATTTCATAAGTGATAATAGGCCCGCGCCTGATCAGGATTATGCATTTCAAAGCCTTGCAGTAAACATGCGTGGCTATATACAAAATATTGCAAGTGGTAATAATGCAGTTGTAATAAACAGTGAGTTTAGGTTACCGGTATTTACAACCTTGTTTGACAAAACAATAAACAATGCATTTATTCGCAATTTTCAATTAACGCAATTTATTGATTTGGGTAGTGCATGGAATGGTGGCTTTAAAGGCATAACTAGGCCAAATATCCCTTACAACTCGCCACCAAATCCAAATTTTCCACTTGACCCAGGCGATGTTACAGTAAGAATTAAAGCAGGAGGAATTGGGCCGCTTGCAGGTGGCTATGGCTTCGGTGCCCGCAGTACTTTGCTAGGTTACTTTGTAAAGTTTGATGCAGCATGGCAAATGAATGGTTTGTTTAAAGGAAAACCACAAACCTATATTTCTTTAGGACTAGATTTTTAAAAAATATCAAGAAATAAAAACGGGTGCTAGCTTTAAAACTAGCACCCGTTTTATTATTAAAATAATTGGGGTTGTTGGCATTAAATCTTTTCTAAGCATTTGTTCCGGCTATCTGTAGTAGTTTTGCACGACAAAAAATTATAATGTAGTGTGTATTAGGTGCAAAAGCTACTACTGTCTATCCGGCAGCCCTTCATCGATAAACTATTTTTCAACTTTTTAAACTGATTTTTCAGGCCTCTATGTTACAACTCTTTAATAAAAATATTTATGGTATGCGGCGCAACTTCATCGCCCCCAAAATATGGATATAGCTTATACCCCGCTGCTTTTACGGTAGAGCTTTTTCTTGGTAACGAATCAATTTTACCATTCAAATTAAATTGATAGGCTGTTGATGTTACCTTTATAGCACAATCATTTTCTTTACCAATGGCAACAATTCCCAACTCTTTAGTGTCTCTAAAGCCATCGTTATAAATGTATCCAAAAAGCCTTAAAGCATTATTACTCCAACGCCAGCCAAACCTCGCACTAAATTTATGGTGTGTAGTATTGTTATCTGCAAAACCATACAACTTGTTTATATCATCTTGGTTGCCGGGGTCTTTTGTTGAATAAATAGCGCTACTATCAAATTTGGCAATGAACTTTAGTTCGCTATAAGAAGCTGCAACAAACACATTATCGTTGCAAAACTGCTGCCCTTGTGCAATGGTATATTTTGTAAAACCCGTTTCTCTATTAAGGAGTGTGGGCTGCACATCTACTCCTGATTTAGTACAAGAAAAGAAACACAATAATATTAAACTTAAATAGGTAGTTCTTAGCACGGTATATTTTGGTTTTACACTGCTATAAACTAAACAAAAGCAACTTTATTATGTTGCAAATAAGATTTTTGTATAAATAATTAAAAAAATAAAAATTTGGCAGGCAAAATCTATTGGTTGCTCTTTGTTAATCGAATTACTTCTAATAATAAAAAGAAAATCCTCATATAAATTAGTGACTTACGTGAATTAAACAGTTGCAATGTTTGAGTGAAAACTCTGAGAAATGGTCTTTAATAAATACCAGCAAAGGGTATATAAACCTGTGAATAAAAAAGTAACAAACCACATTCTTGTAAATTCTAAGGGATGCAAAACGCTTCTCAAAACGTAGAGAGACATTGCAGAAATATTATTAACCACATCCCAACTATTCCACCTTTCAAACCTGCCCAAATAAACCCCATACGAACCTGCAAACAACAACATAAATATTATAAAATTCACTAGTTCATTTCTAAAATAAAGCTTCAGGTAATGCTCTGTATTTTTTAAAGATGCAAAAGCTAATACTAACCCTAAAAATGAGGAAGTAAACAATAATACAGCGTCGTACCAAAGCGGCACCGAGGTTGTCGTTGATAGATGAATAATATCTGTAATTATATACAATGCATTGGGAAAAAATAAAAGCCAGGATATTAAGACGATACCCTGTACAACTTTTCTTTTAGGCCTTATATTTATAAAACTCAAACTTATCCAATAAGGCACAAAAGCAAGAAAGAGGTTCCAAACTAGAAATAAATACCTGATGCTGTCTGCATAAATTATTCTGGCAACGAGCATTAAACCAATAAATGAAAAACAACAAAAAAGCCATTTTGCAAATGAAGAAAATTTAAAATTCATAAACTTACATTTTAAGAAAATAAGGGATAAAAATGATAAGCGCACAAACAAAAGCGCTCAACACGGTTATTAAAACTGCAGCAGCAGCAACATCTTTTACAATTTTTATAGCAGGGTTTATATCAGTGCAAGTAATATCAGCAAGCTTTTCAATGGCTGTGTTAAAAAGCTCGGCAGTTAACACCATACAAATATTGAGCACAATCACCACCCAATGGGTAGCTTCTATTTTTAAAAATATAGATGTAGCTATAGCAATACATGCACAAGCAATTTCTATTTTAAAATTTCTTTCAGTTGTAAAAGCAGCTCGCAGCCCGCTCCCGGCATACCCAAGTGCACGTATAGTTTTTTGCATCCTAATTAATTTTAGTATTTATTCTATTCCTTAAAACCATGGTTTTTTTACCAATTATATCAAACCATTTATAATGCTTTAGCGATGCAGATTTGGTGCCACGCCTATAAGCGGTAATAAATTTTTTCCAATGTTCGGGCATCGTAACAAAGCCAAACAATACTGTAGCAATTACAGGAAAAGAAAGGTGCCTATTGCCCAGCATAAAACATTGCAGGCAAACTTCTCCCTCATCAGTGGTATCGTATTCTAACAAAATGTGCTTAATATCATGCTTAGCGTAATAGGGCAATAGCAATAATTTTTTATTAGTAAGAAACTTATAAAGATCCTTACCTAAAGTACCATTTTGCATTAATGACAACGAATGCATAGTGTGCGGAAAAGGTATTGGCTTCCTTACAAATTTTAAAAATGGCAACGCAAGATTATGTGTGAGGTAAACTAATATTTGTGACCGAAGCTTTATAATATTTTTATACATATGATCATTTTTAAAAGCACTTTGTTTTTCAAAGTATATGTTCAAAAAAAATTACTTAGTTGATTTTATCATTTTTTCAAGCGCAGCAATGTGAAGCTTAAACTCTTTTTCACCGTTTTTTGTGATTGCATAAGTGGTATTTGTCTTTCTACCAATAAAACCTTTTTCTACTTTAATTATTTTATTTTCTTCTAATGCTTTAAGATGGCTTGCAAGGTTGCCATCAGTAATTTCCAACAGCATTTTTAAATCATTAAAATTTACTTCGCTGTTAACCATAAGGGCGCTCATAATACCGAGCCGCACCCGACTGTCAAAAAGTTTATTTAGATTATTAATTGGATTAAGCATTGCTTTCTTTTCTCTCGTATTTGTTCCACATATATGTTCCGTATAAAATATGCATTATACCGAAGTCTGCCGCCCAAAAATAAAGACCATAGCCCACAAACCAAAGATTTATTAAACCAAGTGCAATTTGTATAAACCCGAGGTAGCGAATTTCAACCAATGTGTACTTACTTGCATTCACCAAAGCAAGACCATAAAAAATTAAACATCCAGGAGCAATGAGTCCAAAGGTTTCAAACTGAATCATTCTAAATAGGAACAATCCTCCCACTACAATGGGTATGCTTACATTAATCATTAACCGCTTTGACGTATTACTCCAAATGGGTGTTTCTTCTTTTTTACTCTTTAAATATGTGAAAAAGAAGGCAGTAACAAATGCCGCAATAAAAGTTGCAATCGCAATCCAAAATAAATACGAGTAAAAAACGATGCGATAATCTTTCGCAATTGCCAGTATAATAACAGCTGTTTCGTCTATTATCGGATCTTTCTGTCCGTACACATAAGGTTTTGCTACCAACGCTCCAATTAGCGCACACAAACCTGCACTAATACCACTTAAGCCACTAAGGCTAATAAACCTACTGCTGCGCTCCATCATTTTTTTGATGTGCTGCAAGTCTTCTAAAGATTGTTGCCGTTCATTCATAAAAGCACTTTGAAATACAAAGTAAAAGTAAAATCAATTACAAAATGCAAAAAGAGAAAAAAAGTTGGAGCTTATTTTAATACCATGCTTTCTTTGCTAAACTGCTTGTAGCTAACAAATGCTGCAAGCAGTGCAAAAGCAATAAGCGAAAAGACAATTGTAGCGTACATAGCCAAATTAATGGTGCCTGCAATTATTTGTTTAGTAGCTAATGCAATGTTTAATATAGGAATAAATGCGGTTTGCCAGTTTAATACCACGCCCGGTATCATTGCAAGCATAGCAGGAATAATAATTACAAACATCATAGGTGTTACCATTGTTTGTGCCTCTTTAAAACTTTTCGCTCTAATAACTGTTGCAGAAAGAATACCTGCAAAAAATATACTTAAAGGAATGAGCATCGCAAAAAGCATGATCAAAAACTTTGCACTAACCATATCATTTATTGTAGCTAAAAAATCTTGAGGAATATTTGGTAAAAATTTCAAGCCAACTACCATCCCTACAATCGTCATTAATGCTGCAGATAAACCTACAATAGAAATAGTAAGCATTTTACCTATCAATATTTGAAAACGAGAAGCGGGCGAAGAAAGAAGCGTTTCCATAGTACCCTTTTCCTTTTCACCTGTTATTAAATCAATTGCGGGATACATGCATGCCGTAAAACAAAAAATAATAAAAATATAAGGCAAAAAACCACCGATGGTTTTACCAAGTACTTCTTTTGCTGTTGAAATATCTACCTTATTTACATTAAATGCTGTGAGTGTTTCTTTAGAAATATTTAATTTCTTAATCCTTTCATCCAATATTTGTGTCTTTAGCATTTCGAGTTTTTCTGAGACTCTTTTGTATAACATAAGGTTGGTTGACTTATAATAGAGATTCATAGTACCAGATTTTAAAGAATCTACATTCGAAGCAAAATCCGGTTGAAATTCTATAATCGCATCTAAACTGTCGTTTGTTACTGCAGTTTTTGCATCATCTACCTTATAGTTTGAAAATATTTTAAAGCCAGGGTCTTCCAATTGTGCTCTATAATTTTCTGAATTACCAATTAAGGCAATTTTCAATTTTTTATCGCCTTCTTTTTTCATTAAAGAAGTTTGCAATTTCGTAACACCAATCAATAAAAGAGGAATAATAAGGGCAGGGATAATAATAGCCGAAATAAGTGTGCGCCTATCTCTCAGGGTATCTTTAAGTTCTTTTTTTAAAACGATTATAATGGTGTTCATGTAAATTAGTTTCAGGTTAAAAGTTAAATTCTCATTAATCAAATGAAATTGTAAAAGGATTATGCAGGAATTGTATGCCCACTTTCTTTTACTATATCTATAAATGCTTCTGTTAATGATTTGTGCGCATATTGATTTCTAAAGTTTGCCATTGTATCAGCATAAATTAAGTTGCCTTTAGAAATAATAGCAAGGTCATCGCAAAGCAAATCAACTTCACTCATTATATGCGATGAAAAAATAATCGTTTTTCCTTCCTGCCTACATTGTTTTATGAGCTCAATAATGCTATAAGCGGTTATAACATCAAGCCCCGATGTGGGTTCATCAAAAATTACTATTTCAGGATTGTGTATCATACTACGAGCAATAGAAACCTTTTGCTTCATACCTGTTGAAAGTTGTGCGATTCTCTTTTTTGAAAATTCATGAATATTTAACCGGGTAAAAAGCATATCCTTTCGCTGTTCAAACATGGCCCTGTCCATACCATGCAGATCAGCAAAGTATTTTACAATTTCGCCCGGCGTAAGTCTATCGTATAAATTTGTTGAGCCAGTTAAAAAGCCAATTTTGCTCCTCACTTTTTCAGGGTTATCAAGCACACTTTCGCCCCCAACCAAAATGTTTCCCTGTGTAGGTTTAAGAATAGTACTAATCATACGCAGCGTGGTTGTTTTGCCCGCACCATTAGCTCCAAGCAACGAAAAAACTTTACCCGGCGTACAAGTAAGTGAAACATTCTTTACAGCAAAAACAGAAGCTTCATTAGTTTGAAGTTCTTTTTGCTGCTGTTTACTTAGGATGTATTGTTTAGAAACGTTTTGAACTTCGATCATAATTGCAGTTTTTAGACAAATAATATATTTGTTAAATGCAATGTAATTTCCTTTTCACAATTGGATGAGAATTAAACTTTAAGTTTTACAAGCGGTTAAAATAAATGAGAAAAGGGAAGTATAAAAGGATAGAATTAATTCCGTAAACTAATTCAAAGAAGGCTGTTGGTTTAAAACTTTTATAATTTGCGTACAGGCATAATGTATTTCTTCATCAGTAATATTCAATGGTGGGCAAATTCTAAAGGCATGTGCACAAAATAAAAACCAATCTGTAAAAACGCCATTTTCTATAAGTGTATCTATTATTTTTTTATTTGTTTCAAAGCTATCAAAAGCCACTGCCATCATAAGGCCTGCGCTGCTTATATTTTTTATAGCAGCATGTTGTAGCAATGAAAGAAACAATTTTTCTTTTCTAAAAACATCCTCGTATAATTTATCTTCTGTAAGCACTTTAAACCCCGCCATACCTGCGGCACAACTTACAGGGTGCCCACCAAAAGTATTGATATGACCAAGCACAGGATTGTGCGTAAAAGCATCCATTATCTTTTTATCTGCTACAAAAGCCCCCAATGGCATGCCGCCACCAATAGCCTTTCCCAGCAACAAAATATCGGGCACTACATTAAACTGCTCAAAAGCCCACAGCGTTCCATTGCGACCAAAGCCACACTGTATTTCATCTAATATTAGAAGAGTACCTGTACATTTACATCTTTTACTTAACGATTGTAGCCAACCGTGCTGTGGTTTTAAGATACCGGCCTCTGCTTGAATTGTTTCTGCAATAACACATGCTGTACGTTCAGTAATATTTTTTAAATCATCAAAATTATTATACCGAAGTTGTAAAACATCGGGCAACAAGGGCCTAAATGCTTGTTGCCAATACTCGCTACCCATCACACTTAATGCGCCTTGGGTACTGCCATGATATGAATTTTTAAAAGAAATTATTTGTGATCTGTTTGTAAAACGTTTTGCGAGTTTCATAGCACCTTCAGTGGCTTCACTTCCACTTGCGGTATAAAAAACACTGTTAAGACTTGCGGGTAAATGTTGGGTAAGCAAAGTCGCATATTCTACCTGTGGGTTTTCAACCAACTCTCCATAAACCATTATGTGCAGGTACTTGTCAGCCTGCTCTTTAATAGCCGCAATAACTTTTGGATGCCGATGACCTACATTACAAACACTTATTCCTGCTATCAGATCTAAATATTCCTTACCGTTAGCATCCCACATTTTTGAACCTTGTGCCTGCACAATATTTAAACAAAGTGGAGCATCTGATGTTTGGCCTACATGATTAAGAAAAAGTTGACGGTTGGTCATTCCGCAAAGTTAAGAACTGCGGCCCCATCTATCTTCCCCGAAGGGGAAGGAAATAGCGAACATCCAAAAATAAGATCTAACCAAATTAATTTAATTGAATGTCTACCTCAGTTTATAATATTGGGGTACGATAGGAAAGATTTTTGGAAAAAATTGAAAAACTCATCTTTTAAAAACATAATTGATTTGATTATTTTTACTTCATAAATTACGATTATGGCATTAATACTTCCTGTAAATGGCAAAGCTCCTCAAATGGGACAAAATTGTTTTGTTGCACCAAATGCAACAATAGTTGGAGATGTAAAAATGGGCGATGACTGCAGTGTATGGTTTAACGCTGTTTTGCGAGGCGATGTAAATAGCATTGAGATGGGCAACAAAGTAAATGTGCAAGACGGAGCTGTAATACATTGTACCTACCAAAAAACGAAGACTATAGTTGGTAATAATGTTAGCATTGGCCACAATGCCATTGTACATGGCTGCATTTTGGAAGACAATGTGTTGGTTGGAATGGGCGCAATTATTATGGACAACGTACGAGTTGGCAGTAACAGTATTATTGCAGCCGGTGCTGTAGTTTTAGAAAATACAGTAATTGAAAAGGGATGCATTTTTGCGGGAGTACCGGCCAAAAAAGTGAAAATGGTAAGCGAAGCTTTAATTAGTGGGGAGATAAACAGAATTGCAGATAATTATTTAATGTATAGCAGCTGGTTTAAAACAGATGACTTAACGGAAACAAAAGCCACAAAAATTGATGAAGAAAAGGTATAGAACAATAATTATTTACGCTGTTCCGTTTTAATAGCAATAAATAGAATTAAATTCATAAAATGAAAAATATTATACTCAGCCTGATTGCTATTTCATTTTTATGCAGTTGCGCCATATTTAGGAAAAAAGAAAAATACGGTTGCCCAAATGATGCCACGGGCAAAAGCCAGGACGAGATAAGAGATGCGAGTACCAAAACAAAATATAAAGGCGGTAAGAAATTCTAAAAGATTTGCTTCATCCATCTTTTAAAATATTAACTTAAAGACAAAGCCCTTCGAAATTCGAAGGGCTTTGTCTTTTATCTTTTGTCTTGTGTCCTATATCTGACATCTAATTAATAGCTCCACAAATCCTGCTCATAGTTAAATATTTTTTCTTTTATATTTTCACCTTCAAGCAGTTGAAGAATCGTGTTTTCGCTTAGACCTTTGTAATTTTTAATAAATTGATCGTAAGGGTTGTCGATTGTACTCTTGATAATTCGACCATAGAACATACGACTTTCAAACAACTCTTCCCAACTCATGCGAGCACCAAAGTTTTTACCGTTGTACACTTCATACTTTGCAAAAGTTTCACGCATATCAGGATAGTAAACCCAGAACAATTCTGTTTCACCCAAGTTAACTCCCATTGTTGTTACAATATTTTTTACAGGTGCAATACCTAATATTCTAAAAAATAAACGAGAGCTTTCTTTATCAAAAACAACTTCTTCTTTAATTCTGAATTTATATATTGAATCTAAATTAATTTCATTACGCATTTTCTTTGAACCTGTAAGATTTCCCAATGAATCATAAATAGGCACATCTACCTCGTCACCGCCAATGGTTTTTGCAACTTCTGCCTTAGTCATTGGGGTTGTGA
>JANOTH010000114.1:0-16686 GCA_031416275.1 Ferruginibacter sp.
TAATGGCCTTTAATTTATCACTCGTTTTATCAGCAGCAAAAATATAAACACTCGTACCACTAATTGTCAATGGAATTTTATAATATTCATAAATAGGCACATCAACTTCGTATGGAGTAGATTTCTTCTTTCTTTTTTTACCCTTTCCTGTATAAGTAACTTTATATTTTGTAACTGTTTTAGTCCCTACCTGCCTTCTGCCTGTTTTCAATGGCCCTGAGTCTGCATGAATACAAATAAACAAATCACCCTTTGCATCGTTTGCAATGTTAGCTTTTTCACGAGGGTCATCATATACATCAGTCGTTCTTGTAGGTACCACTTTTACATCTGGCAACTGCTTTTTTAATTCTTCAACTAATTTTTTTGATATAGCAAGCGTAACATTCTTCTCCATCGATCTAAGAGAATTTTCATATTGTCCAACTGCTCCGCCATCAGTTCCTCCGTGTCCAGCATCTACCACAATTGTTCTTAGTTTTTTTGCTTGTGCAGCGCATTTGTTTGTAAAGGAGCCTATGCTAATAATACAAATAAAGAAAAACAATCCTTTTTTCAGCATATTTATTTTTGGTTTAGCAGTATTTGTTATAATTATTCTAAAGAAATTAATGTAAAATTTTAATAGCTATTTTTGCGCATTCGCATTTATGAGTAACAGAGTCAAAGGTAAGGCAAAATATATTTTAGCTTGGTGGTGCCTGCCATTGTTGATATTATTAACGTATCATTTTAAGGGCTTTGCAAAATTAAAATTCAATAAATACCAATTTGTACAGCAAATTAGAGATACACCACCACCTGTTTTAAAAAACATCGATAGTTTAAAACTTATCCCAAAAAAAAAGTCAGATACCTTAAGAGTTCCCTCAATTAGCGAAGAGAAGAAGCCCGTAACCGATACATTGCTCACCCAAAGTATAGACACTTTTAATTTTAGGGCTTCTAAAGATTCACTTACTGCGCCGGTAGTTTACCATGCAGATGACTCTATGGTGATAGACGTTCCCGGACAAAAAATGTATTTATACGGTAAAATTTCTTCTGTAAATTATGAGGACAACAATTTATCTGCACCACAAATACAATTTGATCAAAAAACAAATTTGGTTAGTGCTTTTCTCAAAAAAGACAGTACCGGTAAGGTCTTATCATATCCATTTTTTTCTCAAAAAGATTTTCAATCAGTAAGCGATACTATTCGCTTTGACATGAAATCAGGAAAAGGACTTACAAAAGGAACCTATACAAAACAAGGCGAAATGTTTGTATATGGTGAAAAAATAAAAAAGGCTGACACATCAGTTTTTTATGCATTGAACGGGCGTTTTACAACCTGTAATCTAGATACGCCACACTTTGCATTTATTGCCCGAAAAATAAAATTTGTAAATAAAAAATGGGCTTATACAGGCCCTGTGCATCCTGAGTTTGAAGGTGTGCCTTTACCTATAAGTTTACCTTTTGGTATTTTTCCACTTACACAGGGTATGCGTAGCGGCTTGCTAGCACCAAGTTTTGTAGCTGATGCCCAAAGGGGACTTGCCCTTCAAGATTTAGGATACTATAAAATTTTTAGTCCTAACTGGGATTTAATTACCCGAGGCACCCTTTACTCCTATGGCAGCTGGAACCTAAATTTAAATCCACGTTATTTTCGAAAATATCGTTATCAGGGAAACCTATCATTTGCAATACAAAATTTTCAACCTTTAGACGAGCCTAAAACCCGTACCATAAATTTGCAATGGACACACAGTGCAGATACAAAATCTCGACCGGGTGTAAATTTTAGCGCCAATGTAAATGCAGGCAGTACCAAATTCAACTCGCAGGTACCCACTAATGCCAACTTAAATTTTCAAAATCAGCTACAGTCATCAATCACATACTCAAAAGTTTGGAAAAACAAACCTTACAATATTTCTGTGAGTGCAAATCATAACCAAAACTCATTATCTGGGCTTACAAATTTAAATTTACCCGATGTTGCATTTAATGTAAACACATTATATCCCTTTAGAAGAAAAGAACCTATTGGCGACTATAAATGGTACGAAAACTTGGGGATAGCTTACAACGGAAATGCAAAAAGTCTAACTTCTTTTTACGATACTGCTAGAAATTTGGGAGGTCAGATCTACGATAATCTTCAGTACGGTGCTCAACACAACGTACCTATTACGCTTGCGCTGCCATCTTTGGGCGTTTTACAATTAGCGCCTTCAGTTTCTTATCAAGAAAAGTGGTATCAAAAGCGAATAGAAAAGCAGTATAATCCATTATCAAAAAAATTAGATACAATTGCTGAGACTCAAGGTCTTTATACTGCGAGGCAAATGTCTTTTGGGTTAAGTGCATCTACAAGGGTCTTTGGTATGTTTGCCTTTAGCGAAAAAAGTAAAATAAAAGCTATAAGGCATGAAATAAGGCCAAGCGTATCGTTAAATTATTCTCCAAATTTTAATGCAAGTAATTATTACAATTCAACATTCGACTCGTTGGGTAGCGTTCAACCTGTTTCTTATTTTGATGGTAGCATTTATGGCGCATATAGCAACCAGCGATTTGGGGGTTTGTCTTTTAATATAGACAATAATATAACCGCAAAAATTAGAGATAAAAATGATACAAGTGCAAAAGCAGACAAAAAGGTAAGCTTGCTTGATGGTTTTGGTTTGACAGGCTCTTATAATTTTCTTGCAGATTCTTTTAAGTTCTCAACAATTTCTTTGCAAGCAAGAACGAATTTATTCGAAAAAATAAACATAAGTGGTCAAGCCACTTTCGATCCATATAAAACAAATGCACAGGGTAAAAGAATTGATAAACTCGTATGGAATGATAAAGTTTCTCTTGGTAATTTATTAAACGCAGGCGTTCAATTTCAAACGAGTTTTAAGGGTGGCGATAAAACAAAGAAGGCGTCCGTGCCGCCATTGAACAGAAATACAAATGCAGGTGGGTTAAGTTTAGATGAAAGCCAACAAGAAGCTGCCTATATTCAAAACAACCCATCAGAGTTTGCAGATTTTTCTGTTCCCTGGAATGTTGACCTGTCATATTCATTGCTGTTAAACAGGCTATTTAACTTAGCAGAAAGTAAATTTAAAAGCTCTCTTTCGCAAGGAGTTACTTTTAATACTTCTGCTAACCTTACGCCAAAGTGGAAAGTGGGTATGAATGGTTCTTTTGATGTAACCACTAAAAAACTAGGTGTACTTAGTGCTTATCTTTCAAGAGATCTGCATTGCTGGCAAATGGGTATTAATTTATCGCCAATTGGTAGGTCACGTTATTTCAGTATCAATATCAGCCCTAAATCTCCGATACTAAAAGATCTTAAAGTAAACAGGACAAGATCTTTTACTGATTTTTAAGGAACTCGTTGTACATGATATCAAACAGTTTTGTGTTTAAAGTTTTTGTATCAATATTTTCCGACGATACGGGTTCAAGAAAAATCATTTTTAATGGTCTTGGTAAAAGGTAGAATGATTTTTTTACGGGCATTGCTTTATTGGTTCCAATAATTACACAAGGTATAATTTCTTTATTAGCATCTATAGCAAGTTTAAAAGCGCCATCGTAAAAGGGTTTCAACGGCTTACCCGTCCTGTTTCTTGTGCCTTCAGGATAAATACACATGTGGATTCCTTTTTTTAACGTAGTCCTCATCTCCTCGTAACTT
Organism: Ferruginibacter sp.; assembly: GCA_031416275.1. Lineage (GTDB taxonomy): Bacteria > Bacteroidota > Bacteroidia > Chitinophagales > Chitinophagaceae > Ferruginibacter. Next base: position 3,692 of record JANOTH010000114.1, read on the forward strand.
TTAACTCTGCTGTTTTCTTTGTTTCTATCCACCATTATACCGCCACGCTTATAAAACCAACCAAATATGGGCACTTTGCCAAATGATGCTTTTGCTATTGTTTTATTGCCGCCCGGTACAAATGGCGCAGAAAGTGGAACATCTAAAAAAGCATTGTGGTTGTAAACGATAACATAGTTTTTGTTTTTTGCAAAATTCTCTCGCCCCAAAACTTTTACCGGACAAAGGATCATGTACAGCCAACTCTGCATCCAAATTCGGGAGACCCAAATAAAATAATTTTGCCCTTTTACTTCGTCTTTAAATAAATAAGAGAGCATTGAAGGAATGAAAATAATAAGAAATGTTACAACAAAGCTCACCAACGCCCACAAAGCCCAAATTCTAGCAAAAATATTTTTTAATAACGTCATAATTTATAGTTTCCAGTTTATTGGATTTTCTCCGTGTTTTACAAGAATTTCGTTTGTTTTTGAAAAGTGTTTGCAGCCAAAAAAACCGGTGTGTGCAGAAAGGGGAGAAGGATGAGCTGCTTTTAATACGTAGTGGCTATCTGTATTTATCAGAGCCTGTTTATTATGCGCAAATTTACCCCATAGTAAAAAAATAACATTTTCCTTATTGTCAGATATTGTCTTCATAACAGCATCTGTAAATTGCGCCCAACCAAATTTAGCGTGGCTCATAGGCTCGCCATCTCTTACTGTTAATGCCGCATTAAGTAACAGTACTCCTTGTTCTGCCCACTGGGTTAAGTCGCCTTTGTTTGCGGGCTGCTCAATACCTATATCAGTTTTTATTTCTTTAAATATATTTTGTAGTGATGGGGGTATTTTTACGCCGGGCAGTACTGAAAAACTTAGCCCATGTGCCTGTCCAAAACCATGGTAAGGGTCTTGGCCGAGGATCACAACTTTAACTTTATCGAAAGGTGTTTTATTAAAAGCATTAAAGATATTACCCCCTGCGGGGAAAATTTTTTTACCAGTATCTTTTTCAGTTTTTAGAAAATGTACAATCTGCTCAAAATAAGGTTTGGCAAATTCGTCTTTCAAAACGTGCTTCCAACTGTCGTTTATTTTTACATCCATTTTTATAAATAACAACAAAGTAAGCAAAAAAAAAGCTGCACTAATGCAGCAATTAAAATTTGTGATCCGGATTGGATTCGAACCAATGACCCTCAGCTTAGAAGGCTGATGCTCTATCCAGCTGAGCTACCGGACCTCAGCTTTTATTTAGGGCTGCAAATATAGATAATATTTTTTGGTAATCGAAAAAATAGGTTTTAACAAGCCGCATTATTTAAATAATTTTTTTCTTAAAATTAAATACTGAAATCTACCACCAGTTCAATTTATTTTATTGTTAAAAATTTCTTGATTAGTAGCGATATACAAGGTACATTTGTCCACATTAATCCCTTGACAACATGAGTTAGGGAAATTTAATGAGATAACCTTTAAATTAAAATTAGCATTTATGAAACAAAAACTTACACTAGTATTCTCCTTCCTTGTAGTTGCTATCTGTGCGTCGGCACAAATGATTAATAGCAAATATTCTTCAGCAAAAAAGGGAGATCTATTTGGTGTTCATTTTAATGCGTTGGATATTACTACGCCGGTAACACTTAAGAGTTCTGCGGGTACAAGAACATTTACAAGGTTAGAAAATATGGATTATGGGTTTTCTCTTTCTTATTGGAAAGGTTTAACCAATACAATTGACCTTTCTACAAGGGGAGGTATTATTTTTCACGACTATCAGTCAGAAGATAGAAATCAGTTAAACAACGAGAAAAAGAATATTGGGGTGGAAATAGAACCAACGTTAAATTTTAGACCATATGGCGATAACTCACTTTTTGCTCCATTTATTACCGCAGGTATTGGTGGAGGTTATTACACCGGGGAAATCGGCGCTTACGTTCCGGCAGGTTTGGGTGTTCAACTAAATTTACAAAGCAACACCTATATTATGGTGCAGACCCAATATCGCTTTTCATTAACAAAAGATGTTCTTAAAGATAATATTTTCTATTCCCTTGGTTTAGCCCAAAACATATCAAAGGAGAAGCCTGTTGTTGTTGCGCCTCCACCACCGCCTGTTGTATTAGATCGTGATGGCGATGGTGTTTTAGATGCAGATGACAAATGTCCTGATGTTGCAGGTTTAGCAGCTTTACAGGGTTGCCCTGACAGAGATGGTGATGGAATTGCTGATGGAGATGATAAATGTCCTGATGTTGCGGGTGTTGCAAAATACCAAGGTTGCCCCATACCTGATACTGATGGTGATGGCATAAATGACGAGCAGGATAAATGCCCTACGGTAAAAGGTTTTGCACGTTACCAAGGCTGCCCAATACCTGATACTGATGGTGACGGTGTAAACGATGAAGAAGATAAATGTCCAACACGTGTAGGTCCGGCAAGCAACCAAGGTTGCCCAGTTATTGCTAAAGAGGTAATTGAAAAAATTAATTTTGCAGCTAAAAATGTTTTCTTCTCTACAGGAAGTTACAAACTACTGCCAAAGTCTTTTAAATCATTAGATGAGGTGGTAAAATTGATGAAGAATGACGAAACATTAATGATAGATATTGATGGTCATACAGATGCGCAAGGGTCCGACGAAAGCAACCAAGTTCTTTCTGATAACCGTGCAGGTGCAGTGAAAAACTATTTGGTTTCAAAAGGAGTTTCTGAGACTCGTTTAGTTTCTGCAGGATACGGAGAAACAAAACCGGTTGCTGATAATGAGACTGCTGCAGGTCGTGCAAAAAACAGAAGAACAGAAATGACTGTTAGAAATTTCTAATCATTTCTTTGAATAATAAAATCCCCGTTCAGCCTTGAACGGGGATTTTTGTTTGCGGTATTTATTACAACTAAAAGCTAATTGAGAATTTGGTCTTGAACAACCTGCTTAATTTAAATTGATACTATAATCTTTTATATGATTGTATAAAGTATCTCTCTCTATTGGGGTTCTTTTTACTTGTTTAATAAGTGTAACGAGGTCTTCAGTTGTCATAGTTGGTGATTGTTCTTCACTGCCTGCCATACTGTATATTTTTGTAGTATCATCAATTGTTCCATCAATATCGTTTACACCGAAAGACAAAGTAAGTTGGGCGTTTTGCCTGCCAAGCATTGGCCAATATGCTTTCAAGTGAGGAAAATTATCAAGATAAATTCTTGCGATGGCATACATGCGCATATCTTCAGTAACGGTGCTTTCAGCAACATAGCTCATATCGTTGTTACTGTTCCTAAATTTTAATGGAATAAATGTATTGAAGCCTTTTGTTTTATCCTGTAAATCCCTGAGTTTTCGCATGTGGTCAATTCTATGTTCGTATTTTTCAATATGACCATACAACATAGTAGCATTGCTATGCATGCCAAGGTTATGGGCTACTTCATGTATGTGTAACCATCCTTCTCCGCTTACTTTATCGCCGGCTATTTCACTTCTAATATCATGATGAAATATTTCTGCACCGCCACCAGGCAATGATTGCAAACCTGCATCTTTCAAGGCTTGCATACCATCCTCAACATTAAGTTTTGCCTTTCTGAACATATAATCTAGCTCTACAGCTGTAAAACCCTTTACGTGCAAATCGGGCCTATGAGCATGTATTTTTTGAATGAGTTCAATAAAATATGCCATATTCATTTTTGGGTGAACGCCACCTACAATATGAACTTCTGTGATTGGCTTTCCGTCATAGCTTTTTACAATATCCAGCATTTGATCAATACTTAATTCCCATCCTTCCTCTTTGTTTGCATATAGACGAGAATACGAACAAAATTTGCAGCTGAACACACAAACGTTGGTTGGTTCAATGTGAAAATTTCTATTAAAGTAAGTCGTATCACCATGTAACTTTTCACGAATAAAATTTGCTAAAGCACCCACAAAAGGTAGGTCGGCTTTTTCAAAAAGGATTTTACATTCTTCGTCCGAAATTCTTTCGCCATGCTTTACTTTTAATGCGATATTTTTTAATTCATTATCAGTAGTAAAATCTATTATATTATCAATTGAATTACCCATTTCATTAATTTTTGCAAATTTACGAAACATAATGTCTTACTTAATTATTGAGAATGTTTAGGTTTACTTTAAGAGGAATTAAACGCTTATAAAATTCATAAATCTTAGCTGAAATATTTATTTACGCCAAGTAATAATTTGATAACTTACGATTTCAATAAAATACTTCAACAAAATAAAAAAAATGAGTTTAAATTTTCGGCTGACCACAATGAACTTTCTTCAGTTTTTTGTTTGGGGTATTTGGTTAATATCATTGGGTGGTTATATGTTTACTTTACCGGGCGATATGAGTGTGAGGGGAAGCCTTGTTGGCGCTACTTACGGCACAATGGGTTGGGCTAGTTTATTTATGCCTGCACTAATGGGCATTATTGCTGATAAGTATTTAAGAGCTGAAATAGTTTTGGGGTTATGTCATCTTTTAGCAGGAGTTTGCCTCTATTATGCGGGCACACTTACTAATGCAAATGATTTGTATTATGCCATTTTTTTTACAAGCTGTTTTTACATGCCTACAATTGCGTTAAGCAATTCTGTATCGTACACGTTACTTTCAAAAAATAATTTTGATGTACAAAAAAGCTTTGCTCCGATAAGGGTTTGGGGCACGGTCGGTTTTATTGCTGCAGAGTGGTTGGTTGATTTGTTGGGTTGGACAGGCAATAACAGGCAGTTTAATTTTGCAGCAGTTGCAGAGGTTGCAACAGCAATGTTTTGTTTTACCTTACCAGCATGCGATATAAATAGAAGTACAGAAAAAAAGAGCATTACGCAAGTTTTAGGGCTAGATGCTTTTGTTTTATTTAAAGATAAAAAGATGGCGGTTTTCTTTTTGTTTGCGATGTTGATTGGAGCAGCGTTGCAAATTACCAACATGTTTGGTACATCGTTTTTGCTCGACTTTGGAGCAGTTGATGCTTACAAAAATTCATTTGCTGTTAAGCATTCAAACATTATGATTTCGCTTTCGCAAATTTCTGAAACCTTATTTATTCTTACAATCCCATTTGTTTTGAAGCGCTACGGAATTAAGAAAGTAATGCTAATCAGCCTGGCAGCATGGGTTTTGCGGTTTGCGTTATTTGGAATTGGAAACCCAGGTTCCGGTTTTATTTTCTTAGTTATGTCGATGATCGTTTACGGAATGGCTTTCGATTTTTTCAACATATCAGGTTCTTTGTATGTAGAAAAACAAACAGATAGTAAAATACGATCAAGTGCCCAAGGTTTATTTATGCTAATGACCAATGGACTAGGGGCCATATTTGGAGGTTGGTTTGCAGGTAAAATAGTAGATTATTTTACTGTAACGACAAACAATGTGAGTGTAAAAGATTGGCAAAGCATCTGGTTTAGTTTTGCCGGCTATGCAGGAATTATTTTGGTTTTATTTCTTTTATTATTCAGATACAAACATGCTGAAGATGAAGTTGTAGCAATAAAACACTAACAAAAAACGCCGCTCTAACAAGGCGGCGTTTTTGAATTTTGGATGAAAATTATTTTAAAGCTTCAATCTTTTTTACAAAATTAGCTTTAGGCTGTGCACCTACTAATTTATCTACAACTTCGCCATTTTTTAAGAAAAGAATAGCAGGAATACTTGTTATGCCATAGTTAGTAGAAATCTGAGGGTTTTGGTCAACATTTAATTTACCAACGTTAATTACGCCTTCATATTCTTTTGCAAGTTCCGCAATTACCGGCCCAATAGCTCTACAAGGGCCACACCATTCTGCCCAAAAATCTACTACGGTTAATTTATCTGAATCTAATACTTCTGTCTTAAAGTTTGAATCTGTGAATTCTAGTGCCATAATATAAAATTTAAAGTTTTTGTTTTGCAGTTTTTCTAGTACTGCTTTAATTATTCTTTGCAAATGTATAACCAGTATGTATTATTTGCTTAATTGACATATCCACAATAGTAGGATAATTAAATTACCTTAAATATCTGCTATGCTGTCAGTACACTTACTCCAATATCATTTCTATTATTTAAATAAAACGCCATATCATCATTCATAGTAAAACTCTTCTCAAGTGTATACAAACCCACTTTCATTTTATCTTCAAAATCTTTAATTAAAAACTTAAGGGTGGTTTTACCGGGATTGTCTTTTACGTTCATTTCTAAAAAATCAATCATTTCCAGCTTTATATCTCCGGGTTGTATTTCTATTTTTACTTCTTTTGTAAGCGATGATTTTACGGTTTCTAACAAATGAAGTTTATTTATTTTAAATTCATAATTGTCGCTGTTGTACCGTTGTTTAAAACCGCCTTCTAACATAACAATTGTACCTTTTTCCAAGTACTTGCTAAATTTTACATAGTCTTCGCTAAACATAGCAAAATCGCACTTACCTGTAAAATCCTCTATGTGCATAATTCCGAAATTCTTTCCCGTTTTTGTAACCCTGTGTTGCCCTTCTGTTACAAGCCCTGCAAGCCTAAAAACTCTAGAAGGTGGAATAACATCTACTGTGTTTTTTATTTCTAAAAATTCTGAGAGCGGACTAATACCATAGTGCGTTAATTCAAATTTAAAATCATCGAGCGGGTGCCCGCTCATGTACATTCCTGTAACATCTTTTTCGAAATTTAATTTTTCTACTAATTGCCACTCAGCACATTGTGCCAATTTTGGGGGCATAATATCAGGCATTTGTAAATCTCCAAAAAGGGTATTGGCCGAGCCTGCAGCCTGAGATTGAAATACAGAGCCAAACTTCACAATCTTATCTAACGAAGGCACATCACCGGGAGCGGTAAAAAAATACTGTGCCCTGTGCATGTCTTTAAAACAATCGAAAGCACCGCTATAAATTAAACTCTCGAGCGTCTTTTTACTGACAGCTCTTAAATTTACCCTTCGTACTAAATCAAAAACATTTTTAAACTTACCGTGTTTACTTCTTTCCTCAACAATATTTTCAATAGCGTTTTCTCCCACACCCTTCATACCGCTAAAGCCAAACCTTATTTCGCCGGCTTCATTTACCGCAAAGCCGTTGTTCGATTCATTAATATCTGGTCCTAATACCTTTAACCCCATTCTTTTGCACTCCTCCATATTGAAAGTTATTTTTTCAATACTGCCTGCATGGTTTAGTACCGCAGCCATGTATTCAGCAGGGTAGTGGGCTTTTAAGTAGCCGGTTTGGTATGCAACAAAAGCGTAACAAACGGAGTGAGATTTGTTAAATGCATACTGTGCAAAAGCCTCCCAGTCTGTCCATATCTTCTCTAGTGTTTTTGCAGGATGACCCTTTGCTGTTGCACCTGCCATAAAATTGCCCTTCATTTTATCGAGCGTTTTACGGTCTTTTTTACCCATTGCCTTCCGCAAAATATCAGCTTGACCTTTTGAAAAACCGCCGAGTTTTTGCGAAAGCAACATCACCTGCTCCTGGTAAACTGTAATGCCATAAGTCTCCTCTAAATGTTCTTGCATTTCAGGCAGATCATAAGTAACCTCTTGCTTGCCATTTTTACGTGCAATAAAGTTTGGAATATAAGCCATGGGGCCTGGGCGATACAAGGCATTCATCGCAATGAGATCACCAAACTTATCAGGCTTTAATTCCCTCAAATATTTTTGCATTCCCGGGCTTTCAAATTGGAATGTTGCGTTGGTGTCTGCCTGCCTATATAAGTTGTATGTCTTATCATCTTGCAACGAAATATTATCTATTTCAATAGTAACACCATGGTGCTGTTTAATTAGAGCTAATGCTGTTTTTAAAATGCTCAAGGTTTTTAAGCCTAAAAAATCCATCTTAATAACCCCTGCTTCTTCAATAGAGTTTCCTTCAATCTGTGTAAGCCACAAGTCAGATTCTTTTGAGGTGGCAACAGGCAGTAACTCAGTAAGATCTTTTGGAGCGATGATGATGGCAGACGCATGTATGCCTGTGTTACGAACAGAACCCTCAAGCTTTTCTGCTTCGTGCAAAACTTTCGCCAGGTCATCTGTACCGTTATAAAACTCTCTTAGTTTTTTTATTTTTTCTACATCATCAGGCTGCAATTGTTCTTTTTCTTCTAAAGACTTTTCTCCACCTTTTGTTGCTTCTTTTGTTGTGATGGGTGCGGTAAGCAAACGTTTTAAATTCATTCCCGGCTTCTCAGGCACTAGCCCTGATAATGCTCGGCTTTGTTGTAATGGTAAATCCATTACTCTAGCAACATCGGCTATGCTGCTTTTCGCAGCCATGGTTCCATAAGTAATAATTTGGGCTACTTGGTTTTTGCCATATTTGTCTACCACATAATCTATTACTTTTTGCCTTCCTTCATCATCAAAATCTGTGTCAATATCGGGCATTGACTTACGCTCGGGATTTAAAAAACGCTCAAAAAGAAGGTTATATTTTATTGGGTCAATATTAGTAATGCCAATGCAATAGGCCACCACACTTCCTGCTGCGGAGCCACGGCCTGGACCAATGAATACGCCTATTTCTCTCCCTGCCCTTATAAAATCACTAACAATTAAAAAGTAACCCGCAAACCCCATATCCTTAATAACACCCAATTCAAACTGAATTCTTTCTTCGGTTGATGGTGTAAGTATTTGATAGCGGTTTTTTGCTCCCGTCCACGTTAGGTTTTCCAGATATTCATCCTGCGTTTTAAAATTTGCAGGTACTGTAAAGTGGGGGAGAAGAATGTCCCTTTTTAAATCTAATAAATCAATCTTGCTAACTATTTCATTAGTGTTGTCAATAGCTTCCGGCAGATCATAGAACACATCCATCATCTGCTTTTGCGATTTCAAAAAAAACTGATCGTTTGGAAAAGCAAATCGTTTACCCTTCGAGGATAAATCATCATCACCATGCTCACGGGATGCCGGAGTAGTTTGTTTTTCGCCTGTATTAATGCACAAAAGAATATCGTGTGCATTAAAATCTTCCTGCTCTACGTAATGGCTATCGTTGCTTGCAATTACTTTTACGTTGTACTTTTTTGCAAATTTTAATAAGATGATGTTTACTTTGTCTTGGTCAGGAATGCCATGACGTTGCAATTCAACATAATAATCTTCTCCAAATATATTTAGCCACCATTTAAACTCGTTTTCACCCTCTTCTTCTCCTTTTTTTAGAATAGTTTGCGGCACCAAAGCTCCAAGGCAACATGTTGTTGCAATTAAACCTTCATGGTATTTATGAATGAGTTGTTTATCAATCCTTGGGTATTTACTATACATCCCTTCTATATAACCTAGCGATGTTAGTTTCACTAAATTTTTGTATCCAATGTCATTTTTTGCTAACAATATTTGATGGTTACGGGGGTCTTTTTCTTCTTTACTAAAAGTTTTTCTTGTACGGTCAGTTGTTATATAAAACTCACATCCAACAATTGGTTTTACTTTTAAAGTACCGTCTTCATTTTTATGTTTGTAAGCTTCCTTTACAAATTCAAACGCACCAAACATGTTGCCATGGTCACTTATAGCAATTGCAGGCATTCCATCGGCAATTGCCTTTTTGTAAAGGTTTTTTATAGAAGCTGCACCATCTAGTAAAGAAAATTGGGTGTGTACGTGTAAGTGAGAAAAATTCATAGACAGCCTTAAAACAGTTGAGAAAGATACAAATATCGACTTTTAAGGAAAGAGTTTATAAAGCGTTTTTGCACACAGGATCTTAAATATGGGTGTAAAAAAATATCTGTTAACGTTATGCCAAGAACTTTAGAATGAGTATATTTTTCCCCGTTGTTTTTGCATGTGTGGCATTTTACCCCTATGTTTGCAACTCAAGACAAAGAAATTTAATTATTAATTGTTGTAGGACAAGACTTTAAGCTAGGAAATAAACATTAGATAGGCAAGGAATTATAGAAGCACAAATAACAAAAGAAAGAGTCTTATACGTCTAAACCAATATTTTACGTATGAAAAACTTACTGTTTGTTTCTGTTGCGCTAAGCGTTTTTACAGTTACTTCATTACAAACAAATGCACAAAGAAAAATCAATTCAATAAATGATATTGGTTTGGCAGGTGAGGGCATTGTTTATTTACCTTCTGACGTTAAACCCATTGGTTTTAAGGCTTCAGTTGTATCTTTTGCAAAGAAAGTGATGAAGCCAGTTGGGATGGCTACTGAATTTTGTAGCAGCTTACAATTTAAATATGCTCAATTATTAAACAGAAATGTTGAGTTGGTAACAAATACTTCATTAATCGGTTTTATAGATGATTGGTGGGGTACAAGGTACAGATATGGGGGCACTACAAAGAAGGGCATTGATTGCAGTAGCTTTACCGGGTTATTAATGGGATCAGTGTTTGGGTTTGCTTTACCCCGTACGGCAAAACAGCAATATTCAATATGCTCTAAGTTGAAAAAAGATGACATGCTAGAAGGTGATCTCGTATTCTTTAACACTAGAGGTGGCGTAAGTCACGTTGGTGTTTATTTGGGTGATGGATTTTTTGTACACTCAAGCAGCAGTGCCGGTGTAACTATTAATAGCCTAGATGAAAATTATTATTCAAGAAAATTTATTGGTGGTGGAAGGGTTGAAAATGACCAATACACATCTATAAATTGAGACAAATATTTTTATTAAGAAATACACCCTCGACATTGCGTCGGGGGTATTTTTTGAAATTACTTTTTTCCTATTTTCTTTTTTACGGGCTTCCTTTTAATAAAATTGTATGCAAGGTTTAATTTAAAATTTCGGGTTTTTGTAAAGCTGTAGTTTTGTAAAATAAAATTACTGCCATAGGTAAAACTTGTATTTTGTTGAGTGGTAAAAGGGTCCACAGCTGATACTGTTACAATTATTGTTTTTCTGAAAAATTTTCGCTGCACATTTAAGTTCATGCTTACGTTGCTTCTAACTGTACCCTGTGGGTTTGCAAATCTATTATAGGTAACAGCTGCGCCATACTGCATTAGATCTTTAAAATTATAAACGCTGTTTATGTTCGATGTTAAGTTTCCACCGTTGCGATAGCGCAAAACTTTTTTGTCAAAATCGCTGTAAACATTGTAATTGTAGCCAACGCTCCCACTTATTTTTGAGTTTTTGCTAAGTGTATAACCACCCCAAATACTAGCTTCATATTCTTTTCTGTTACTTATATTTTGATAGGTAATAAATGTTTTTCCATCTGTTTGAAGTGTACGAATAGGTACATATAAATTGAGCAACGAGTTATAACCTATGCTTGTATTGTAATTAAGCTTTTTATAATTTTTTGAAATAGAAAAATCAAAATTATGAGCATAGTATGGTAATAAATATGGATTCCCAAAACGAGTGTTATAAGGGTCAGCAATATCAAGCGCCGGGTTTGTCTCGTTGATGCCGGGTCTTTGTAAGGTTTTTCTGTAGCTCAGTGTAAATGTATAATTGGTTACAGATTTTCTGGTAATAAGCGCAGACGGCAAAAAACTAAAATATGTTTTTTTGAAACGGTTATTAAGAGAAATATGATCAAACCCTTGTCCTGTATTTTCTGCTTGTAAACCAACTGTGCCGTAAAAATCTGCTTTAAATCTGTATTTTAATGCAACCCTTGCTTGTGTTAATTGCTGCCTGAAATAAAATTCGTTTTCAAACCCTGTTTGCGGAACAAATACATTGGTAGTTTTTTTTAAAAATGCAGCATCTAAATTATTGTAGTTGTTATTGTCAAAATAGTTAATACCGGTGCTAAAAAAATACCTTCCACTATCGAGTGACTTATCATAGTTAACACGTAGACTGTAGTTTGTTCCTCTGCTAAAATTTTTTTGAAACTGTGTTGAATCTATTCCTAAAGGCAATTTACCCATACCAAAAAACTCCAGATAAAAATTTCGTTGGTTTTCGTTTTTGCTGTAAACAAAACCTGTTATTATTTTTATCACACCTGTTCGCTTTTTATCTTTCCATAGGTAATTGCTACTCAAATTCATCGTTTGATTATTGATGTCCGAAGCAATAACTCGATCGTTAAATTTATATTGAATTAAATTTCGGTTGCTATTTGCAAAATCAGTTTCAGAATTATTATCGCCAATATTGGCATTCAGGTTTAGTGAAAAATTAATGCTGTTTCTTTTGTTAATATCATAATCTGTATTCCACCTTAAACTAGGTCTAAAACTTTTGTTGACATAATTAGTTTGCGCATTTAAGTAATTAGACGAATCTGAATAATTGTTTTGGCGGGTGTAGTAAGAATTGCCAATAAACTTATTATCAGACACAGAAATAATTAGCTGTGTTGAGATTTTATTTTTGCGATAAGTTGTGGCAAAACCGCTCCCACTTTCGCCCCTTGTGCCGTAATAAAGGTTTGCCCTAAGCGTAAAACCTACTTTACCTTTTTTGCTAACTATATTAATAACTCCGCCACGCTCATTTGCATATTGCGGAGGTGGGTTGGTCATTACTTCTATTTTGTCAATAAAGCTGCCAGGCATACTTTCCAGCATTTCCTGCAACTGCTTTGCATTTAATTCTACAGGTTTATCATCTATTAATATTTTTACCTCTTTGCCTTTTAATAAAATTGTTCCATTTGCATCAATCGTTACCAAAGGCGTTTTCTGTAAAAGTTCATTTACGTTACTTGAATTTGCTGCTGCAGTTTCACCAACGTTAAAAATAATTTTTCCATCTTTGTTTTCTACCAACGGGCGCTCTGCATAAACAATAACTTCTTCCTCTACATTATTTTTGTTTGAGATGATTATTTCTTTTAGATCAACATCCATTTTTTCTTCTTTTAATTGGATGCTGTCAATTGTCTTGGTAGTAAAACCTGCAGCGCTTACTTTTAAAAAATAATATTTTGATGTGAGCGAATCAAAATGAAAAAAACCTTCTTTATCAGCTGAAACTGTAAGACATTTTTGAGGAATACTTAATGGACATAATTGAATAGTTGCAAACGGCAAGGC
>JANOTH010000115.1:0-16968 GCA_031416275.1 Ferruginibacter sp.
ATTTCCAGCGTATTGCGATCGTCGTCGACCAGCAAGATACGCATGCCGTTGAGGCTTAATTGGCCGTTAGTAACGGAATTGGCTATCACAGAAGAGGAAAGGGTTTGTAACATCAATAGTGTGGTAGGTCTCCCCTGATGGATAAGCATCTTCCATGCCCGGTACTTCGCAAACTTTTGGCGCATGCAATTCATGCCAGGTTTTTATTGAGCGGCCCATCGAAAAGATATGCGCTAACCGATGGCACAAAAGCTGCGTAAGGTAACTTGAGGTTGTTTCGAGAACTCGCTGCTGCGGGAATAAACCCAATTACTAAATACCTGCATGTAGACCTTGCAACCGCAGGTTATAACACAACAGAAAAAGTAGAAGGTTTAGCGATTGTAGATCGCAACACGCTTGCCGTTATTAACGACAATGATTTTACAATTGGTGCCTTAGCTATCGATAACAGCACCGGCGCATTCTCACCTTTTCCAAACCCTGATGGAGAAAAAGAATTACTTGGTTTAATTAGTTTACGAAACAATGGTTTTGATGCAAGCGATCGGGAGTTAACATCAACCTTAGGTAAAATAAATATACAGCATTGGCCTGTATTTGGGATGTACCAACCGGATGCAATTGCTCAATACAGCATTGGCGGTGAAACGTATTATATTACAGCTAATGAAGGGGACTCAAGAGACTATGCCGGTTTTTCAGAAGAAGTTCGTGTTGGTGCAGCAGGGTACGTGCTAGACCCTACAATTTTTCCAAATGCAACATTCCTTAAAAACAACGCAAACCTTGGTCGTTTACAACTTACCAATGCAACAGGAAACACAGATGCTGATGCCCAATTAGAACAAATACATGCACTAGGAGCACGTTCATTCAGTATTTGGAATTCAAATGGCGTTCAGATCTACGACAGTGGTGATGAACTTGAACAAATAACGGCGGCATTAGCACCAACATTATTCAATTCTGATGGTACTGAAGGATCTTTCGATGGCAGAAGCGATAACAAAGGTCCAGAACCTGAAGCGGTTACAACCGGTATTATAAACAACATACCTTATGCCTTTGTAGGCTCTGAGCGCACCGGCGATATTTTTGTGTTTGATGTAAGCAACCCAGCTTCACCAAAATTTGTTCAATATATAAATACGCCTGAAGATAGAGGTGTTGAAGGGTTGGCATTTGTATCGGCTGAAAACTCCCCAACAGGAAAACCATTGGTGATTAGTTCGGCTGAAGTAAGCAGAACAATTTCGGTTTTTGAAGTAAATATTCCAACAATAAGTGTTTTAGAAAACTCGGGAGTTGCAAACAATGACGGTATAATTTGCGAAAACGCATCAGTAACATTAACTGCAAGCGGCAGCAGTCCCTACTTGTGGAGCACAGGTGCAACCACAGCATCAATTACTGTTACACCAACTAGCACTACTTCGTACAGCGTTACAGCATGCAACTTAACAGCAACAAGAACAATTACAGTAAACCCTATTAACAATTGTACGATAACTGCTGTGCCTAATAGCAATGTTTATACAGGTGGTATTGTTACAAATCTATACCTTGGATATGGGCCTCAGCAACTAACATTAAATGCTACTGCAGCAGGATCTGGCGCTCCTTATTCTTACTTATGGAGTGGTGGCATATTAAGCAATTACAACACAGCTAATCCGGTGTTTACCGCAGCAACAGCCGGCAGCTTTACATTTACTGCGCAGGTTACTAACCAGTTTGGTTGTGTTAGTACATGTACTATTACAATATGTGTAACTGATGTTAGGGTACCAGGTAGCAACGGCAAGGTATATGTTTGTCATGCAGCCCCAGGTAATCCTGAAAGTGCAAAAACAAATGCAATTAGTGTGAATGCTGTGGCAGCTCATCTTCTTAACCATCCTGATGATAGGTTAGGTAAATGTGGGGAAACCCCTTGCGGACTTTTCAGCAGAAACAATAACAATAACAACATGGTGGAGGTATTCAGTGAGTTTACTGTAAAAGCATTTCCAAACCCAACCAACAGCTATTTTACGTTACAGATACGTACTGATAAAAATGAAGCAGTAGAAATTAGGGTGATGGATATACAAGGCAGGAGCATATTGAGCAAACGTAATGCAGCACAAGGCAACATAAGTTTTGGTAATGATTTTGCAAGCGGTACTTATATTGTAGAAGTAAAACAAGGAAGTAGCAGGCAAATGCTGAAACTTACAAAGGAATAATTAAACAAATACATCTGAAGAAAATTCCAATAAGAAAGAGTCGCAATTTTTGCGGCTCTTTCTTATTTACAAAGCATAATTATCCATAGTAAGAACAAAGACTTAGCAATTATAGAAAAATATCTTTTAAACGAGAGATGTTTCAAGAAAAGCATCACTGTATTTATAATGCTTAAGTATTATCGAATAATTTATTTTGAAACAATCTCAACACAATCAGCCACCCCCTTTGCCTTCGCTCGCAGCGCATCCATATCTGCTCCAACATTGTCATAAGCCAACGCTACACCCATGCGGCGGTAAGGCCTTGTGGTGGGTTTGCCAAAAATGCGTACGTCTGTATTGGGTTGTTGCAGGGCTTTTTCAATACCTGTAATAGAAAAATGATCGGCGGTTTTATCAGCCAATATAACTGCACTTGCACCTGCCCTTTCTAACGAAATGGACGGAATTGGAAGACCTAGAATTGCCCTTGCATGTAATTCGAACTGTGAGAGGTTTTGTGTGCCTGCGAGTGTTACCATACCGGTATCGTGTGGGCGTGGGCTAAGTTCGGAAAAATAGACTCCTTTGTTGGTTAGAAAAAATTCAACTCCCCAAATACCTGCACCAGTAAGTGCAGCAGTTACTTTTGCTGCCATTGCCTGCGCATGTGCTACATCTTGTTCGCTTATAGCAACAGGTTGCCAGCTTTCCTGATAGTCGCCCCGCTCCTGCCGATGGCCAATGGGTGGGCAAAACAGGGTTGGTCCATTCTGTTGTGTAACAGTGAGCAAAGTAATTTCTGTTTCAAAAGCAATAAATTCTTCTATAATTACTTCCTTTATATCACCTCTGGAATTGTTGATGGCATAGTCCCAAACCTGTTGCTGGTCATCCAATTTTTTTAGTACTGATTGCCCCTTGCCACTGCTGGACATTAGGGGTTTTACAACACAGGGCAGGCCTATTTTTTTTACTGCCTCTGTAAACTGATCAAAGCTGGTTGCATAGAAATAGGAAGCAGTTTGCAGACCCAATTCTTTGCTTGCCAAATCTCTTATTAATTTTCTATTCATAGTAAAATTAGCCGCCCTTGCACTTGGCACAACTTGTATCTGCTGTTGTTCATAACTGTAAAATCGCTCGGTACGAATGGCTTCAATTTCGGGCACTATTAGATCAGGTTTGTGTTTTGCAACAATGGCATCCAACGCTGCCCCGTTAAGCATATCGAGTACTTCAAAATCATCTGCAACCTGCATGGCAGGCGCACCTGGGTAGCTATCAGCTGCAATTACTGTTTGCCCTAAACGCTTTAAAGCAATTACCAATTCTTTTCCCAATTCACCGCTTCCTAGTAAAAGTATTTTTTTATGCATGTTGCAATTTAAAAAAAATGCACAAGTAAAAGATGGCGGTAAAAAAGGAATTGTAGGACATGCCTCAGCCTAAAGGCTTGTTTGGTAACTAACCCGTAACAACTCACAAAAGCGTTCAATAAAAGTTTACTGTAAATTCTGAACTATTAAAGCTTGGCACCTTCTTCATCCGTGCTAAAATTTTAAAATCAACAACAATAGTCAGGCGGGATTAGATGTTGCTACCATTAAGACTTTGCTTTCTTATCTTTTTTAGATTTATACTGAATTGTATTGTTGGGGATTTCAGTATCGCCAAGTAAAAATTGCACACACTCGTTTAATATCTGGTATTTTGTTGAGAGAAAAAGGCGCATTTTATCTTCAGGCAGTATAAGCTCGTATTTACCGTTTGTTGCAATTTGGTTGTCAAATAATGGATTGTAGCGATTAAAAGCAATAATATCCATTGAGATATTTTTAGCAATAATGACAGAATTATATTTACCTGTGATGGTCTCTGTTTCTGCCGCCTCCATTTCTGCTACAGTGAGTGTAGGTTTATTTATGTATGGATTTACAGCAGTACCTCCTCCTGCACGTGTACTAAAACCTGTACTTCCAAAACCTGCACTACCACCACCAGTTTCCATAATATAATGTGTTGCAATAAATTTTTTCACATGGTTTCTACTTTCTTCGGGCAGGTTGTATTGTAACGACCAAAAATTTCTACTTCCACTTCTTTGTATTGCTGAAAACACCCTTCCAGGGCCTCCATTGTATGCAGCAATTACTAAAAGCCAATCATGCGTTTGTTTGTATAACGTAAGCAAATACCTTGCAGCCGCATGCGTACTTTTAAAATAATCTCTACGCTCATCAACCATTCCATTTACAACTAACCCGTTTTCTCTGGCCGTATAAGGCATAAACTGCCATGGACCACTTGCACCAACCCAACTTGTGGCGGTTGTTTTTAAATTACTTTCAATAACAGCTAAATATTTAAGTTCTTTGGGTAAACCGTATTGCGTGAAAATATTGTCAATCAAATTAAAATAGGGCATACACCAGGCTTTCATTCCTGTTAATTGCCTGCCATGCACTCTTAGGTAATCTTGCATATACGATTCAGCCTGCGGATTTACCTGTGAAGAATATGGCATAGTAGCATTGTAAGAATAAGTAGGAAAAAGATTCTTAAAACCATACCTCGTAAGCTTACTAAAATATTGAACTTTATCTTTTCGGGGTACGGCCTTTGTTTCAATAATTTCATCAATCATTTCCTGTTCTTCTTTCATTACAGGCGCCGTAGTATCTGCAAGTGCCTCCTTTACATCTTGCACTATAGTTTGCGCAAACCCATTATTTATAGAGATGATAAAGAGAAAAAGATATGAAAAAAATTTATTTGCCATTTTTAAACTTCCTCTCCTTTTTGTAGTTGAGAAAGTGTTTTTGATATATTCAGCAAAAGTAACTCATGTTGCTTGTTACATAGAATTTGTAAGCCGAATGGCATGTTATTACTGTGTGAAAATAAGGGCAGCGCTAGTGCGGGAATCCCCGTTAGGTTTGCGAATACTGTATAAATATCTGATAAATACATTGCAATAGGATCTTTATCATTTTCTCCAATTTTAAATGCAGTGCAGGGGCTTACAGGCATTAATATGGCATCGTAAGAATTAAATATTTCATCTGTAGCGTTCACCAACAATCTTCTAATTTGTTGTGCTTTGCTAAAATAGGCATCGTAGTAACCTGCGCTTAAAACAAATGTTCCTAGCATAATCCTTCGCTTAACTTCTAACCCAAATGCCTTTGATCGGTTATTTAAATAAAATTCATTTAAAGAATTATTGTCGCTTGTATCTTGAAAGCCATATCTCAGTCCATCATACCTGTTAAGATTACTACTTGCTTCTGCTGTCGTTAAAACATAATAAGCCGGAACTACATAATCTAACAAGTCAAAATCAATTTCTGTCACTTCGTGACCTGCCGTAGTTGCTAAATTTAAAAAATTATTTAGCTGTGATTTTATCTCAGGGTCTAACCCTTCATGTTCGATAGCCTGTTTAAAATAGGCGAATTTAAAAATCTTTTTATCGTTTGCTGCTTTAAGAGGTTCTTCATTCATGGTACTGTCCATAGGATCATGTACACTCATAATTTGAAGCAACAATTCTACATCCTCTAAGCTTTTACCAAAAATCCCAATTTGATCAAAGGAAGATGCATATGCAATTAAACCAAAGCGGGATATCGTTCCATACCCCGGTTTTAAGCCTATAATTCCACAAAAATCTGCAGGTTGCCTAACAGAGCCGCCTGTATCGCTGCCAAGTGAAACCATACACATATTCGCCTGAACTGCAACTGCACTTCCACCTGAAGAACCTCCAGGTACTTTTGTTTCATCTAGAGCATTAAGCACTTTTCCATAGGCAGAATTTTCGTTTGTGCTGCCCATAGCAAATTCATCGCAATTACAATTTCCAATTATAATGGCATCCTCATCTAATAAAAACTGTAATGCAGTAGCGCTGTATAACGATTGAAAATTTGCTAAAATTTTTGATGCTGCCGTAACCTTATGGTCTTTGTAACAGATAACATCTTTTATTGCAATTACAATCCCATGTAATTTTTTTAATGGTTTCCCCGCTGCTCTGTCCTCATCTAAAGAAACCGCTTTTTGTATTGCCTCCTTTTGGTACACTTCAACAAAGGCATTAAGGTGCTTATTTTTTTCGATGTTATTTAGGTAGAAGTGCACAGCATCTGCACAAGAAAATTGTTTGCTATGTAAACCCCTGTGATAATCCTCTATTGTGGTAAATGAAAACATATGTTATTTAAAAGCTGTAAATAAAAAAGGTCGAAAAATGCATGAATATTGTGCACTTTTCGACCTCAATTTATGTATTATTTTACTATGCGTTTTTAAGCCCCTGCTCTTCTCTCATTTGTTGTAATTTCAACTCCTGCAATCTTATCTCTTCTGCTGATGCTGATGTACGAACTTCTTTCTCCTTCATTCCTTCCTCTATTTCATTTTTTACATTGTTTTTAGCATCGTTAAACTCTCTCATTCCTTTACCAACGCCTCTCATTAGTTCGGGAATTTTTTTGCCGCCAAACATTAAAAGCACAACAAGTATTATTAATATCCACTCACTACCGCCAGGCATTGAGATCATAAAGATTGTATTAAGTATCATAATATTAATTTTGAATTGTAAAGATAAACTTTTTTAACAGAGCGCTGGTTTGATTGTAATTTTATTATTTGGTTTAACTGCGTGTTAACTTAAGCTAAATTTTATGCCAAGTTCTACGTTTTCGTGTTTACGACCGTAAGATTCTTCTTATTATTTATAAAATTAAATAAAACTGCGGGTATAAAAAAAGCGAAACAGATTCGTTTCGCTTTTGTATAAAATATAATATATTCTTAGGCTTTGCCTTTCTTAAGACCAACTGCCATTCTTTTTTCTTTAATACGTGCGCTCTTGCCGCTTCTTTCTCTAAGGAAATAAAGTTTTGCTCTTCTTACACGACCAACTTTATTAAGAACAATGCTCTCAATATTTGGAGAAAATGCAGGGAACAAACGCTCTACGCCTACACCATCACTTATTTTACGTACTGTAAAAGTTGCTGTAGAGCCAACACCTTGGCGCTTAATCACATCACCTTTAAAGCTTTGAATACGCTCTTTTGCGCCCTCAACAATTTTATAGTTTACAGTAATATTGTCACCTGCCTTAAAATTAGGAAGTGTTGGTATTGCTGTTAGTTGTTCGTGTACAAATGCTATTGCGTCCATGTCAATTCTTTTTTGGAGTGCAAATGTAGGGAATTATTAATAAAAATTGAAGGTTCAAACAGATTTTTTTAATAATCAGTTTAAATGTCACCACAACCATCAAACCAACGAGGAGCGAGAGCAGCATAACGGCAAAATCGAAAAATTAATAGAAACTAAAGTAGTGTAAAATAAAAACAGCGATGAAAATCACCGCCGCTCTATAAATATTGTACTATTATCTCGCAATGTTCACTGCTCTTTTTTCTCTAATTACAGTAACTTTTATCTGACCTGGAAACGTCATTTCTGTTTGAATTTTTTGTGCTATTTCAAAGCTCAATTTTTCACTTTCGGCATCAGTAACTTTATCAGATTCAACAATTACCCTTAACTCTCTACCTGCTTGTATTGCATAGGCTTTTTCTACACCATTATAAGAGGCGGCAAGGGTTTCAAGGTCTTTTATGCGCTGTATATATTGCTGCATAATTTCTCTTCTTGCACCTGGCCTAGCACCGCTAATGGCATCGCAAGCCTGAATTATTGGAGATATTACAAAAAGCATTTCCATTTCATCATGGTGCGCACCTATCGCATTAACCACAGCTGGATTTTCACCATATTTTTCTGCAAGTTTTGCACCTAACAATGCATGGCTTAATTCAGTTTCTTCATCAGGCACTTTACCAATATCATGTAACAAACCGGCCCGCTTTGCAAGTTTTGGGTTCATGCCAAGTTCGGCCGCCATAATACCACAAAGGTTGGCAGTTTCTCTACTATGCATTAACAAATTTTGCCCGTAAGATGAGCGAAAACGCATACGACCTACCATTCTAATCAATTCTTTGTGTAGACCATGTACGCCCAATTCAATTGCCGTTCTTTCACCAATTTCCATTACCTGATCATCGAGCTGACGCTTAGTTTTTTCAACGACCTCTTCAATACGTGCAGGGTGTATGCGACCATCTGCCACCAAACGCTGAAGGGATAAACGTGCTATTTCTCTGCGCAATGGATCGAAAGAAGACAGTACGATAGCTTCAGGAGTATCGTCAACAATAAGATCTACACCAGTTGCCGCTTCAATTGCACGAATATTTCTTCCCTCACGGCCAATGATAGACCCTTTAATTTCATCGCTTTCCAAATTAAAAACCGTGATAGAATTTTCTATCGCCTGTTCTGCTGCGGTGCGTTGAATGGTTTGAATTACAATTTTGCGGGCTTCTTTATTAGCCTTCAGTTTTGCATCTTCAATAATTTCTTGTTGTAATGTAAGCGCCTGTGAATGAGCCTCTTCTTTTAAACCCTCAATTAATTGAGCCTTTGCATCTTCTGCACTTAAACCTGCAACCTTTTCAAGTCGTTTAATATGTTCTTCCTGGTGTTTTTCTAGCTCTGTTCGCTTAGTATTTACAACTTCAATTTGTTTATTAAGATTGTCTTTAATTGTCTCATTATCTTTTACCTGCTTATCTACATTTGCTTCTTTTTGATTTAAGCTTTGTTCTTTTTGTTTGATTCTGTTCTCTCCTTCAACAATTTTTTGAGTACGCTGTAGCACATCTTTTTCGCTATCAATCTTCATTTGTGCAAAACGCTCTTTTGCCTCAATTTCTCTTTCTCTTTTGTATGTGTCTGCTTTTAATTGAGCATCTGCAATTAATTTTTTTGCTTCTAATTCTGCCTCCTGTACTTGTTTATCAGTATTTTTTGCAAAGAGGACTTTTCCTCCCAGCACCCCTGCTAACAGGGATACGATGCCGATAATGATGTAAATTATAGTTGAATCCATTTTTAAATTAGTTTTTTAAAGTATACAATATATAAAACCCTCTCCTAAAAGAGGGTATATAGCGAAGATATGAAAAAGCCCCATAAGTGCCAATGACTTAATACCATGTAGTTAGAATTGGAGAGACTCATTATTTAGCGCAAGCAAAATTAGCCGCATAAAATATCAGGAAAGAGCGGCTGTCTTCTCTATGGTTTCATTTATTTGTTGCTCCATTTTTGTTAGCGCAAGAGCCATTTCATTATTTAACATTGAATTGCCTTCACCTCCGGCATTTTGTGTAGCATACCAAATTATAACCATTGCAATATAATCCTGCATGTCTTTGCCGGCAAATTGTGTTTTAAACTCAATTATTTTTTCGTTGATCATGCTAACCGTTTTCCTTATAATTTCTTCATCGCTTGCATTCGTTTTTATTCTATAAGTACGATCTGCAATAACAATGTTTACAGGAATGAGTTCACTCATACGGTTTGTTTATGGCTTAGTAGAGAAATGCATTTTTCTATATTACGAACGTAGCTATTAATTTTTTTATCTAGTTGTTTCTTTTCTGCCTCATCCATTATATCGAGAGACGCCTTTAAAATAAGCTGTTCTTGTTGTAGTTTTTCAAGGTCTAGTTTATATTGCTCTATTACCTCTTCTAACTTTTTTATTTTATTTTTTTGATTTTGGTTTTCTAATGTGATCAAACCATATTGCTTTAACAGCAACTGTAATTTTATATTTAGTTGGTTTATATGGTTGCTTAAAGTTGCCAAAAATTAATTTCTAACGGTTGCTGCTAAATGCTTTTCTAAAGATAAAATAATCTTACCCATCATAGCATCTGTTTCCGAATCTGCAAGGGTTTTGGTTTCGTCGCTAAAGGTAAAATTTACAGCCATCGATTTTTTATCAATACCAATTTTTTCACTTTCAAAAATATCAAAGAGTTTAATGTTTTTAAGCGCTGCTATTTTATTCCCTTTAATGGTTGTTTCAATTGCTGCGTAAGCGGTGCTTTTATCAACAATAATTGCTAAATCTCTTTGTACGGAAGGGAATTTTGAAACGTCGTTGTGGGTTATGTTGTTTTTATCTTGTAAAAAAAGCACTTCATCCCAATTTAAATCGGCATAAAAAACACTTTCTTTAATACTAAATTGCTTTAATATTTTTTGGGAAACACTTCCAAGTTTACCAATGATTTTTTCATTAATCAAAATAGTTACACCTAGTTCGAGATCCCCATTATCATCTTGCAAAATACTTGTAGAAAATTTTTTTAACCCACATGCAATTAAGAGTTTTTCAGACATTCCTTTTAAATAATAAAAATCTGCTTTCTTATCTTTTTGTTGCCAACCACTTTCATTAGTATTTCCTGTTATATACAGTGCTAGCCTATTTTCTTCTGCATAATTCCCCAATGCTTTTGCGCTATAGACTGTACCAAATTCATACATTTTTAAATCTGTATTTTTTCTATTGATATTATAAGCTACAACTTCGAGGCCTGTTTGTAAAAGGGATGGCCTCATAATATCAAGATCAGCACTAAGATTGTTGATCATTTTTACAGAATTATTTAAAATTTCTTCTGTATAATATTTACTATCCGTTATGCTATTTGTAAAAATTTCGCTAAACCCATTTCCCGATAAATAATTTGCTATTCTCTCTTTTAACTCATGCTTTTTATGATCATAATCGGCAGAAGGTGCAATAGCAATTGTTGCAGGTATCTCAATGTTATCCAACCCATCTATACGCATTATCTCTTCTACTAAATCTGCAGCTAGGCTTATGTCAGTTTTATGAAACGGCACATTTACCCAAATTTCATCTATACCTTCTTTTTGGATTTCGAAACCGAGTGCTGTTAATATATTTTTAATGGTATCTGCATGGTAATTTTTGCCACTAAGTTTTTTAAGGTAATGGTATTTTAAAGACACCAATGTTTTTTCAGAAACAGTTGGGTACACATCGATAATATCACTGCTAATTTCGCCGCCGGCTATCTCCTTTATGAGCAAAGCAGCCCGTTTTAATACGTTTACGGTATTGCTAATATCCACCCCTTTTTCAAAGCGAATAGCTGCATCTGTTCTTAAATTATGCTTTAAAGAAGTTTTGCGAATAGATTCATTGTTAAACCATGCACTTTCTAAAAATACGCTTGTAGTATCGTTAGATACTCCACTTTCTTTTCCACCATAAACCCCTGCAAGACACATATTTTCTTCGGCATTTGCTATCATCAAATCACCGTCAAATAATTTCCGCTCTTTATCATCCAGTGTTTTAAAGGTTGAGCCCTCTTTTGCATTCTTAACAACAATGCTACCGCCCTTTATTTTTGCTGCATCAAAAGCATGTAATGGTTGGCCAGTCTCCTGCAAAATAAAATTTGTAATATCTACAATGTTGTTAATAGGTTTTAACCCAACACTTTTTAATTTATTTTGCAGCCACACAGGGCTTTCTCCTACTTTAATATTACTGATACTCATGCCAGCATAGCGTTTGCAGGCATTGTTATCTTGAACGGTTACATTTATTATTGTGTCGTTATTATCTGCTTTAAATCCATTTTTAAAGGGAGAAACAGCTCTTAATTCTTTCTTATCATGGTGCCATAAATATGCACAAACATCTCTTGCTACACCAAGATGGCTCATAGCATCCATTCTATTGGGCGTAAGCCCTATTTCGAATGTATAATCCGTATAAGTTTCAAAAATAGCAGATGCGTTTGTACCAGGTACAACATCTTGAGAAAGCACCATTATTCCGGCATGGCTGCTACCTACCCCAATTTCATCTTCTGCGCAAATCATTCCTGCACTTTCCACTCCCCTAATCTTTGCTTTTTTAATGTTGATGGGCTCCCCAACTGTAGGGTATAACGTACTGCCAACGGTAGCTACAACTACTTTTTGGCCTGCTGCTACGTTACTTGCACCACAAACAATTTGAACAGGCATTTCAGCGCCAATATTTACTGTTGTAACTTTTAATTTATCCGCATCAGGGTGTTTATCGCAGGTTAAAACCTCGCCTGTAATAACCCCTTCTAAACCACCTTTTAATGATTCATATTTGTGGAGGCTTTCAACCTCTAACCCAATAGCCGTAAGTATTTTACTTAGTTTTTGAGGTTCTATAGAAACGGGTAAATATTCGCTGAGCCAATTATAAGAAATAATCATTTTCCTTTCAAAATTTGACTGCAAATATAAGTTATTGCCTTTGGCAAAATTTGACTAATCCTCCTTAATTAAAAACTTTGAAAAACTTTGAAAAACAGTCCAAAAAAATCCCCAAAAAATATTTTTACGAGGTGCAAAAAAACAATTTTAAAGTTTTTTATTTGTTGATAAAAAAGCAAATTATCAAACAACAACAGAAACATCTATGTTAACATACTTGTGTAAAAGCAGTGTATAAATTATATTTAGGTGTGAATTATCAGTTAATAATTATCTTATAAAAGTTAATAACACCGAATGTTAATTTAATATTAAGTGTTTGCATTTATCTTAGCTGCCCTTTAACCAACAAGAATAAACTTTTGCCCTAACAAAATTTATAAATAACTGATAAAGTGCATATAAGAACCGATAAATGGAATTAAAAAATTTTAATAAAGATAAAATAAGACGTAAACCGTTGCTGGAAACTGGCAACATGCTTTTTGGGAAAATTCCTCCGCAGGCCCGGGATTTAGAAGAGGCGATATTAGGAGCTATAATGCTTGAAAAAGCTGCATTTGATACAGTAGTAGAAATTTTAAAGCCGGAATGTTTTTATGTAGAGGCGCATCAAAAAATTTACAAAGCGATGCAATCTCTTCAAATTAAAAATTTACCGATCGATTTATTAACGGTTGTTGAAGAATTAAAATACAAAGAAGAGTTAGAGTTTGTTGGTGGTGCTTATGCTATTACAAAACTTACAAACGTTGTTGTATCATCTGCCAATATTGAAGCGCATAGTAGAATAGTTTTACAAAAGTTTATACAAAGAGAACTTATAAGAATAAGCGGGGAAATTATTGGTGAAGCTTACGAAGAAAGTGCGGATGTTTTTGACCTGCTCGACAATGCAGAAACAAGGTTATTTGAAATTACCAATAATCACCTTCGTAAAAATTTTGATGACATTGCCACCGTTTTAGTAAAAACGATTAACCGCATTGAAGAAATGCGTAACAAGCAAGATGAGATGACGGGCGTACCTACAGGTTTTCCATCTCTTGATAAGTTGACATACGGTTGGCAACCTACGGATTTAATTATATTAGCAGCAAGACCATCAGTAGGTAAGACTGCATTCGCACTTAACCTTGCCCGCACTGCAGCTCTTCATCCAACAAAGCCCACAGCTGTCGGCTTTTTTAGTTTAGAAATGAGCAGTAGCCAATTGGTACAAAGAATATTGAGTGCTGAAAGTGAAATTTGGTTGGAGAAGATTGCCCGTGGTAAATTAGAAGAGCACGAAATGAAACAATTGTACAAAAAGGGTATTGAAAAATTAAGCAAGGCACCCATTTTTATTGATGATTCTGCCGCATTAAATATTTTTGAATTAAGAGCAAAATGCAGGCGTTTAAAAAACAAACACAATATCGGCATTATCATTATTGATTACCTACAGTTGATGAGTGGAAGTGCTGATCGTAACAGCAATCGTGAACAGGAGATTAGTAAAATATCAAGAGATTTAAAAGGGCTTGCTAAAGAATTGCAGGTTCCTATTATTGCATTATCTCAGCTTAGTCGTGAGGTGGAAAAGAGAAAAGAAGGAAATAAAATACCACAGTTGAGTGACCTTAGGGAATCAGGTGCTATTGAGCAGGATGCAGATATGGTAATGTTCTTATATCGCCCCGACTATTATGATGTTACTACCAACGAAATGGGTGAAAGCAATAAGGGAGAAACTTTTGTAAAAATTGCAAAGCATAGGAATGGTAGCTTAGATACCATAAAATTAAAAGCAGAATTACACATACAGCGCTTTATTGAAGAAGAAGGAAGCGGTGATAATTTTAACCCTAACCTTGGTGGCAGCGGCAATTGGAAACCTGTACAGGGTGGCGGAGGAGACGGCGCAAGTTTGTACATACAAAAAGGTAGTAAAATGAACGATGGGCAGTTTGATGATGAGGCGCCGTTTTAGAGTATGTTTATGGAATTTTTGTTTTGAATTGATAAAAATTATTTTATGCAATAAACAAAAGCCTATCTAAGTTTAGATGGTAAAATTAATTTTGCAATTATTAATATTAAGATGAGCAGTTTTATAAACTATTCTTGTTTTACCTACCTATATAATTATTAGGAGTAAAAAAGTAATAGTAAAGCATTGGTTAAATAAAATATTTTAGAAGTTTTATAAAAAATGATTTAAGCCAAATTCACTTGTCAAGAATAAATCTCATTAATTCTAAAACAGTATTTTTTTCGACATTAATTGTTGTACCTACTCTCACTGTAATTGTATATTTAACTGGCATTGCCCAACACCGCACACTTTATCTAAATTCAATTCTTTCTACATCTTTTCTTTCAGTCGTTTTTTTTCTGTTTATTTTTATTGGGTTACTTAAAGGATGGAAGCTAAAAGACAATCTAGGCAACATTGTAGACAATTTTGATAAATTGAAAAAACCAAAAGTTGAAGGTTTAGATGGATTCTCATCTGTAGACATTGTAGGTAATATTGGTGATGATGAAACAGGAATTGGTTGTTTATTTTCTATCATTTCATGGTTAATTATTGGATTGTTTGGTGCAATTATCTTGTGGTTTTTCGGTGCTGTATTTTGGGCTATTATCTTAATTATTGCAGCTCTTTTGTATTGGATTGTATTCAGAGCTTTTAGAGTGATTTTTCAAAATGCAAATGCTTGCAAAGGGAATATCATAAAAAGTATTGGCATATCAATTTTATTTACTTTTCTATATAATTGTTGGATTTATGCCATTATTTTTGGTGCACACTTTTTAATTAAATAATGCTAATGCCACTCCCATTTTTTTATACTGAACCAATTTCTTCATCAGAAAACCTTGTTGTTTTAAATGAAGAAAACTCCAAGCATATTGTGCAGGTGCTGCGCATGCAGGAAGGCAGACAATTAAAACTGACAGATGGATTGGGTAATATTTATACTGCTGAAATAAAGGATGCCCATAAAAAAAAGTGCTCGGTAAAAATTATCGATTCAGAAGCAGTACCGTCTTCTCAAAACAAAGTTTGTATTGCCATTTCGCCTGTGAAAAACAATAGCCGGTTTGAATGGTTTTTAGAAAAAGCTACTGAAATTGGAGTAAGTGAAATTGTGCCATTACTATGTGAGCGAACAGAGAAACAATTTTTAAAATTTGAAAGGTTGCAAGGTATTTTAATAAGCGCCATGTTGCAATCTCAACAGGCATGGCTACCGGTTTTACATGAACCTGTAAAGTTTGAAAAATTTGTGAAAGAAGATAAATCCTCCAACAAATTTATCGCCCATTGCGAACCTCAAAATAAAATTTCGCTTAAAGAATTTTGCAGCCAAACAGCTAATCCAATCAATAAATACTCAACTATACTTATTGGCCCGGAGGGAGATTTTACAACAGATGAAATAGACCTTGCTTTACAAAATAAATTTAGCCCCGTTGCATTAGGAGCAACAAGATTAAGGACCGAAACAGCAGGTATAGTTGCTGCCACATTGCTTTCTGTTTTTTAATACAAAAGTTGTTATAACTTTAAATGATGAAAATACTTTATTTGAAAAAAATTTGTCTATTTTTTTTATTTACAGGTGTATTAAAACATAATTTATTTTCACAAATTTCTGCAATAGATTCGGCTAAAAAGGTTTTTTACAACAGGCAACAAAATGAAACTGTTAATCTCAATACTTCATTTTTTATTGCTGATCAATATATGGAGGTTGAGCAGTACGACTCCGCACAAATTTGGTTAAGTAAAATCCATGAAAAAGTTCCAGCAAAAAATGCTTCGTTATTTAATTACTTTTTAATTACCCGTCAAGCTGAGGTTTATTATTATAATGATTTGCAACAGTTAGGCCTGCAAGAAAGTTTTAAAGGCTTGCAAATGGCACAAGCATTAAATGATAGCCTTTTGATAGCAGACAGCTATAATTTTTTAGGGTTATTTTATATGAACTTAGATAGTAGTAAGACTGCCATTCCTTTCTATAAAAATGGGTTGTGTTTTATAAAAGATCCACCCTATCCAAAACAATATGCTAGCCTTACTAAACCCCATCATTTGTATGGTAATATGAGTGAAGCCTTCTATAAAATTGGCATGTTTGACAGTGCCTTATCAAACAGTATTTTATCAATACAAAAAGCTACTAAAATAAATTCAGGCAGAGGGTTGGCCGTTGGGCATAAAAGCGCAGGCGATATATTTTTGGCCCTCAACAAATATGACAGTGCATTATTCCACTATCAAAAAAGTAAAGAAGCATCAATGCTATCTAAAGATATTGATGTTGAGTTAATTTCAAATGGGGGCATAGCAAAAGCGTTTTATCAACTTGGCGACTTTGTAAAATCGAAAAGCCAACTAGATGAAGGGTTTTCTATTTTAAATAAATATCCTAATATAAATAGGTACTATTCTTTACTTTTTATTGGCAGTGCAATTGAAATTTATAGAAATGCTAACGATAATAAAGCATTGGCAAAAGCTTTAGAAATAAAATCTAAACTAGAGTCTGAAAATTTAAAAAATAACAATACACAG
>JANOTH010000116.1:0-2490 GCA_031416275.1 Ferruginibacter sp.
CTTAAAACAGCCACATTTGGTTTCTCAACGGTGGAATAATTATCTATAAAACTAGTTTCATCTGCAGCGAAACTTAAAGTGTGATCTGCATCTTAGGGCGTGAGCAACACCAGTTTTTTACCACTAAAATCAACCTTGTAAAAATGCTTAAGGTACGGGTTGCGACCTGCTTCTTTTCCTCTACCTTCAAAATACAGCACACGTTTTTTCTCATCTACCTTCAGCAATTTTGTTACAACATAATTACCTTGTGTTATTCTGTTTTTTAATTTACCCGTAGCAATATCATGTAAATACAAATGTCCCCAATTGTCTTTTTCAGAGTACCATATAAACTCATTTGTTGCTGGTAAATATTTCCAGTTTACAGTCCCCTGCCCTGACTCATATTGCGTAGCAACTGTTTCTTTGTAAACCTCGGTAACATCTCCTGTACGTGCATCTGCAATGCGCAACGTAGCAGATTTATGATCTCTTGGGGTAGATACAAAAGCAAGTTTACTACCATCTGCACTCCAGTCATTGTCGTCAAAAGAGCCGCTGCAACTTACATCATCGCAAAGTGTGCTGCGGTGATCGTCGGCTGCCGTTTTTAATTTTACAACAGAGTTATTTGTTACATCAATAATTACCCGGTGTATTTTTTGAATGGCAGAGTCGCCAGGAAGCGGATATTTCCATTGGGTTAAAACCGGCGCACCTACTGTTGTTTTTACGAGGTACATGTCTTTTACATGACGTTGGTCCAGTATAAACGTTGATATCTTTTTAGAATCCGGCGACCATATTAACACAGCCGCATCACTATGCGTCCATCCTGCATTGTCTGTGGCATACCCAAAATCTTTTATACCATCTGTTGTTAAAGCCGTTTCGGTTTTAGTTGTAAGATCCCGTAACCACAAATTCCAGTTTTTAATGTATGCTGCTTTTGTTCCATCGGGCGAAAGTACTTCGGTAAATTTTACTGATGGCGTGCTTGGGGTTTTATAATCGGGCAGAATACCATCTCTCGTAGCGGCTGTTTTTTTAACCCCGGTTTTTGCATTTACCAAAACATACTCTACACCGGTTGCTGTTGAAACTCGGTACCAAAAATTACCATCGGGCAACCATTGTGCTGTAACCCCACTTCGGTCAATTAATTTAACAAGATTACCACCTAAGCTATTTACGGCTTTTGTATAATCGGCGGTTGTAAAAACTTTTTGTGCACTCAAATTATTGGCAACAAAACATATTGCAGTAAGGCAAAAAACAAATTTCTTCATGATCAGATTTATGATGTATAAATGATACTGTAAACTTAGGGTTTTTATTAACAGTATTAAATTGGAAATGATGACCGGTTATTTGTTTTGCTGCATAACTGCAACAGCAATTTTAGAATCGGCGGTGCCGTAATATAAAAATATT
Organism: Ferruginibacter sp.; assembly: GCA_031416275.1. Classification (GTDB taxonomy): domain Bacteria; phylum Bacteroidota; class Bacteroidia; order Chitinophagales; family Chitinophagaceae; genus Ferruginibacter. Next base: position 1,417 of record JANOTH010000116.1, read on the forward strand.
TTATTTCGAAAAAATGCAAGACCTTCTAAGAAACAAACATTGTTTACCTGCCCTGTTATCTCATAATCCTTCTCGGGTTTAAAAAAATTGCTGGTGCATCGGTCTAAAACTTTTGAGGGATCATTTTTATCCAGCAAGATTTGCCCTGCTGCATATACGCCATCAGGTAAAGTTTTATCGCCATAAGTTGGGCTGTTCTTGCTATTATACATAAATACAATTCCATTTTCTGTTATGATTGCCGGTGGACCCGGTTCTACCAACTCACTGTCAAAGCTATTTTTACGGGGCGAAAATAAAATTTTGAATGCTTCATAATTTCGCAACGAATCAAATTGTTTTTTAGAAGGATCGGTTTCGGGCACTGGTTCCCAGTCTATTAAATTGTTAGAGGTAGCCATGTAAATATTTGATTCCCCCCAGTACATCCAGTATTTTCCGTTTATTTTTTCTGCAATTAATTTATTGCCCTTTACCCTGGAAATTATAGAACCTGATTTTGACCAGTAATTAATAAATGCTCCACCAGATGCTTTTTTAAAAACAGAGCCATGTTTTTTCCAATGAATAAGGTCTTTAGATGTTGCAATAAACAATCTTGCTGTTGTACCATCATAAGCAGTATAAGTCATGTAATAATTATTGCTGTTATCTTCAACAATTCTAGGATCTTCACAGCCCCCTTCCCATTCAAATTTTTTGTATGCATCATTATCAGGGTAAAGCACAGGATTTTTTTGGCGTTTAAAATGAAGCCCGTCGCTGCTGTATGCCAAACCTATACGAGATGTGCCTGCAGGCTTACCGGTTTTATCTTGTGCACGGTACAACAGATACACTTTATTGTTGCGTACAACTGCAGCCGGATTAAAGACATCTTTTTCCTCCCAGGCAATAGTGTGTTTTAGTATTGGATCGTTAAAAACTGTTGCAAGTGGGTACAGGCAGGGATTTGCAGCATCTGCTTTAACAAAGGGAGCAATCATCCATTTCTTTTCCTGCGCAGATGCCGCAGCTAAAAGCAACAAAACAGTTGATACAGTAGCCCAAATTTTTTTGCATTGAGACAATGCC
>JANOTH010000117.1:0-2377 GCA_031416275.1 Ferruginibacter sp.
GTACAAGGTCAACCAATTTGGGAGATTTTTTATAACAAAAAAAATATAGAAAAATACCAAAATGCAACAAGTTTTCAACGGATGTTGGCATCACTTGATTTATCAGTGGGCAGTATTACAAATGATATTAGCGACAGGCGTTTGGGTGGTGCTGTAAAGATGAATTTGTTTACAAAAAAAGATCCACTAAGAATTAAAGGCGCTTATGACGAAATACAAAAAACATTTACCGAAGAGCTTGAACAGCTGAAAAAAAACGAAGTTGATTTACTACTAAAATTAGATAGTCTCACCAAACCATCGGATCTGCAAAAAGCAAGGGAAGAACTTAGGCAAAACGATTTATTAAGAGGGTCGTTCTATAGCCGTAAAAATGATGCAATACAAGAAAAGGCAAAGTTATTTGTGGTTGAAAACTGGAATGCTGACTTTGTAGATGTTGCCTTTGGTAAAATATATACCTACGCAACTGATAGTGCCGGCAGCTTTAAAAAACTTCGACTTGACAGAAATACTGGAAACGGTGCCTGGTTAAATTTTGGTAAAGGAGTTGGAAAAAGAGGATTAATATCAGGTCTTATTCGGTCGACTTTTTATGAGGAACAAGTAACCTTTAGTCTTAAAGATGATGTTTCAGGAGACGAAACTTTCGACACTACAATAGCAGCTAACAAACTTTTTAGCTTAGGATTAAATTTTAGATATGGCGGACCCATTTTTAACTTTTTTGCCGAAGTTATTTATGAAGGCAAATCGCTGAAAACCCCTATTGATGCGGTAAACGATGTGTTTAATACGCCTAATGGTAAAACCATCATTACTAGTACTGTGAATTGGGATATAGTGCACCCCTACACCGTAAACTTTGGTGGGGATTGGAGAATTGGGAGAAACGTAGTCCTCAATTATGGTATGAGGCTGGTCATGGATAAAAATTACAAAGCTGTATCATTTACGCCCATAGCCAACATCAGCTGTATGATGACATAACAAATAAAATTAAAAAACAAATAAAAACACGAAAAATGAAAAATTTAATTTTTGTATTACTATTGATTAGTACTTTAACTACAATCAAACTTAGCGCTCAAATACCTACCTGCCCTTTAAAGGTTGGAACCAATGAAGTATTCTCAAGAAACTCCCCATTTGGTGATAAAATTTGTCCATTATTAAACACTACTAAAATAATAACAAATGGACTTGGTAATAATGTTGCGGGAAAAGTTAGTGATGTGATTAATGATATGAATAGATTTAAAGATGTAACATTGGATGGGGCAATAAATACAGATGCAATTGCTAGATACAATTCATCAATAATACAGTTAAAAAGTATTACAACTGACTTAACTTCTTACCTAAAAGATGCTGAATGTGGCGTACCAGGTGCTCTTGATGCCCTAAAAGAAAAATTTTTACAATCAGCAAAATTAATTAATGATCTAAGCGACATAGCATTAACATTTGGTGATGCATTTAAAAAATTAGGTCCTGTATTACCCGAAATAATAAATATTGGAAATAAAACATTAGAACTTTCAGCTTCGGTAGTTGCTCAAACGCCCGAAATGAAAAATCAATTTTCTAAATTAACAAAGGCTGTTGAGGCAATACAACAAGATTTGGGTAAGCTATTAAAAAATGATCCTCTTAAATTAATTAATACCGGCGCTACTATTTTAACAGGTGTATTACCATATTTAGCTGAATGTGCTGCTTGTGCAACTACATTATCTACCAGTGTTGCAGGGCTGGGTACTGCAGCAACAGGTGCTGGCGTAGGCACAGTTACAATCGAAACAGGTGCGGGAGCATTGGCCGGCGGGGCTGCTACAATTGTAGGTTTGGTGTCTTCGGCTACAAGTACAGCCCTATCCTCAATACCTTGTAAATCAGTATTTGATAAATCAAGTCAAGTACTTCAGTATATCAAAGATGTTCAGGCTTTCACTAATGAAATTTCAAATACAGCGACGAGCATTGCAAACAGTGCAGAAAAAATTATTGAAGCATCAGATGCCATAAGAGAAATAGGTAAAACATTAACGCAAGAAAACAAGCCAAAGCTCGCAGATATACAAAATAGTCTTGTCAAAATTTCAAATACTTTTAGTGGTGTTGCTGTTATTTTACAAAATACAGTAGTGCCAAAAGTAAATTCACTAACAGGTACTAAAATTAAACAGATAACAAATGATGTAATCCAATTGCAAGAATGTTACGATAAATTGACAACTACTTTTGGGTATATGACAAACAATTTAAAAGAAGGAATTCTTGATTTTTTACCTGCAGTAGGGCAAATAGTAGATGCGGAAAAGGTCGTTAATAACCTAAAAAATCAACTATCAAATGCACAGCGAAATGCTGAAAC
>JANOTH010000118.1:0-2577 GCA_031416275.1 Ferruginibacter sp.
CCTTAGCGAACAAACCTTGGTGAGTGAGCAATACCTTTTAAATTTAGAAAGAGAAGCCTTCTTAAGCCTCACCGGCGAAAAGAAAACCCTCGAAAGAATACAGAGTATTTTGAAAACAGGTAAGCCGTTAAGGAATTAGTATGATAATTAAAATGGGATTATTTAACCGTTGCATTTAGTTGTAACGGTTTTTTAGTGTGACAAATTATTTTTAAATAAGTGCAGGTCTTAAATGTTCCTATTTATAGAATCATCAGTATCCATAATTTTAAAGCAAGCATTATTGGTCTATTATGAAAAAGCAATATTTCTATCTGCTTGTTCTTGATTTTTTTGTGACGGCTACTGTTGCAACTACTTCTGCTTCGCTTCCTCCTGTTGAATGCTTATGTCTTGTGAGAGATAACGACAAACATTTGAAGCTGGTCTTTATGGCAACAAATAAAAAAGTTAAAAGCTAACTGAAAGATTATGCTGATTTATTTTAAGGTTATGAAAATGAACCTAAACACAATAAAGCTACTAAAACAAAATATCTTGCAGGTTATAATTACAGGAAATTATAAGAATTAAAGTGCCCTATTTTTCTAATATAAATATGGGAGAATATTTTACTGTTCAGCTTACTCATGCACCGCAAGCACAGGTACTTTGCTTTGGTAAATCATCTTCTTTGTATGCTGCGTTTTAAATAATTTATCAAAGAAGCCATGAAATTTTGGTCCAATAATGATCATATCTATCTTTTTATCTCGTGCAAATAAATTGATGGATTCGTGAAAATCAAACAAGCGCATAAAATAAAATTCTGGTTTAAAGTCACTCAACAATTCTTCCATTTTATCTCTCTCCGTTTTGTAACTGGTAGTTAAAGAAATATAATGCGATTCATCTACATTTAGAATATGAAGGTTTGGTTTAAAATCTGTAAGAATTCTTTTCACTGCGAGCAAAACAGGCGTTTCTTCCACATATTTCATTTCAGATGCAATAAGGATATTGTCTGTCCCCTTATAGATAGCATCTGCCGGTATAATTAATACGGGGCATACATTTTTTTCAGCCATTTTTAAAGTATTGCTGCCCGAAAACCACTGAGTAATAGTAGATTTTCCTGTAAGCCCCATTACTATCATATATGCAGCTCTTACATGCGCATATTTGTCAAGGCTCTCAATAAAATCGTCACCCGATTCTGCAATTGTTTCAATATTTGGACAATCAACCGATAACTCCGTTTTTAAAGTAAGCAAATAACTGTTTGCCGTTGTTGCTTCGTCTGCCTTTGTATAAAAATGGTATAATACAAGACTAACATCCTCTCTGTTTTTATACATGTTTGCAGCATAATGTGCAGCATTAAAGGAGGTTTCAGAAAAATCTAATGGTACTATAACTACTTTTGACATCTGCTATTTTTTAATAAAATTAATTACTTTAATTTGAAAATCATCTCTTCAATATTTTCATGTTGAAGATCCTGTCTGGTAAAATAACGAAATAGCGCAGTATTAAATAAACTATTTATTTCATTGTTGCCGGTAACAATGAAAGTCTGTATTAACTTACCTTGGCATTTGTAAATTATTTTCACCAATTGACAACAACTTAATTACAAAAAAATGATTACTTGTTTTTTAAAATATATCATCGACCCGAGTAAGGTAGCGGCATTTGAATATTACGGTAAACTTTGGATCGATTTGGTAAATGAAATGGGTGGCCTGCACCATGGCTATTTGCTGCCGCACGAAGGAGCAAATAATATTGGTTATGCTTCTTTCTCTTTTCCCTCTTTGGCGGCCTACGAAAAGTATAGGGCAGATACTCAACTTTCACCAAAATGCCTAGCAGCCTTTAAATATGCCGACGATACAAAATGCATTATTAGCTACGAACGAAATTTTTTAAAGCCCGTATTTGAAGGGTTTAAGGAAAAGGCTAAATTGTTTTACTAGTTTGCAATCTTTATCTAGAAAGGAAAATAGAGCCAAGTTTTTGTTTTAATAGTTGATTTTAAGATTACGAAAACCAAGCAGATGACCTTAATCAAGTATCGTATTTAGCCTGATAGGCGTATCTTTGTTTGCTTTCAGTGGCTGTAAAGTTTCAGTTACTGAAAAGACACAAGGTGGATCGGAAAGAAATGCACTTCAGCCACGAATAAATAATTTATAAACCTTAAAATTAAATGTATGCCCAACAAAACACCTGGCCCTAAAAAGAATAAGCCTACTAAAAAGAAGAGCTCAGCACAGAAGAAAGCTGATCCAAAGAAAAAAGCACGTTAAGTTAAAAACGTTTTGAACCCGGTTCATAGAGCCGGGTTTTTTATTGAAATATGCCATTGAAAAAAAGGTCTAAAAAATATTAAACCTAAATATTAATAGTTACATATTGCCCTACATAAAAGACTTCAAAACATTTTTAACCTAAAGCAACACACCATCTTCATTTGGTTTTAATGCAGCAGGTATACTTTCTTCCCCCAACCCTTCCTTTATATCTCGTTCAATAGTAATGCAAATAGCATTTAATGGAATGTCTTCCAGGCGGTTTTCAAACGGGTCTTCTGTT
>JANOTH010000119.1:0-72768 GCA_031416275.1 Ferruginibacter sp.
TCTGTAAGCGATTGTAACTCGTTGTTCAAAAAAATTAATTGTTCACCTGAAATCTTCTTTTGTTCCAACAGCATATTTACCCTGTTAAAAATGGATAAACTAACCTGGTTAGGCAAATGTTTTACATTATCATCGAGCTGTTCAGAAACGAGTAAAGGAATGTTTTTTTTGAAGAGCGTTTTACCAGTTTTATCATCTCGCAAATGGTTGTGTAACGCTAATGCATAACTAGGTATTATTTCACGAAAAAATAACCTGTTCTCTTTATCCTGCGTATTTAAAATAGCATTTAATTTCATTGCAAGGTTTCTGCTGCTGTTTACTAAGCCCCCCCATAATTTTCGTCCTTCCCACCATTTATCATAAGCAGTGTTGGTTCTAAAAACGAGCAAAATAGAAATTGCAAACCCCAGCAAGTTGTGCATTACAACAACGTTTTTTAGTGGGGTACTTTCAATAATATGGCGGTAATTAAGTTCAATAAAAGCTACAGCAGCGGCGTAAATACAATAAATTACTAAAAAAGGAAAAAGTTTGAGAAAGGTATCGCCCTTTTGTAATCTAAATATATATGTAAAGGGATTTTTTTGATTGTATGGAATCATGAAAAATATTTATACAAATGTACAGTCAAAACATTTTTACATACTCAAGTTTACTTTTGTCGAAATAAAAAAGATCCGGCTTCTTACGACCGAATCTTGCTATTAATAATATATGCTTTCACAAATTATTTTCCTCTGCCATAACTTCTTTGCCCTTCGTTGCTGCCAAATTGTTTTGGCCGGCCTTGGTTATTACCACCTCTTGGTGCACCGCCAAAACTACGTTGTGGCCTTGCCTGTTGTTTTGGTCTTCCCTGAATGCCATTGAAGGTAATATGATATGGATGGTTGCTGTTTAGTGGAATTTGTTTGCCTATCAGTTTATGAATATCTCGTAATGCTTCGGTTTCTTCTGCCTCGCAAAACGAAAAAGAAATACCACTTGCACCTGCACGACCTGTACGACCAATGCGGTGAACATAAGTTTCAGCAATATCTGGCAATTCATAATTGATTACATGCGTCAGGTCATCCACATCAATTCCTCTTGCAGCAATATCTGTTGCAACCAAAATTCTTGTGCTTCGGTTTTTAAAATTTGACAATGCTCGTTGCCTTGCATTCTGCGATTTATTACCATGTATTGCTTCTGCAGTAATACCCAGCTTTACAAGATCTTTTACAACCTTATCTGCACCATGTTTGGTACGGGTAAAAACAAGTGCGGTTTCAATGCCCGCATCAGATAAAATGAATTTAAGCAAAGAAGCCTTGTTTTGTTTTTCAACATAATAAAGCGATTGAGTAATGGTTTCGGCAGTTGATGAAACCGGTGTTACTTCTACTTTTTCAGGATTGGTAAGAATGCTGTTGGCAAGTGCCTGTATTTCTTTTGGCATAGTAGCAGAGAAAAACAGTGTCTGCCTTTTTGCAGGCAGCTTTGTAATTACTCTTTTTACATCGTGCACAAAACCCATATCCAGCATACGGTCAGCTTCATCCAATACAAAAATTTCTACCTCCCTTAGGTTGATGAAACCTTGGCTCATCAGATCAAGCAGTCTTCCTGGAGTTGCTACTAATATATCAACACCTCTTTTAAGTTCGCTTACCTGCGGTCCCTGGTTTACGCCACCAAAAATTACTAAGTTTCTCAAGCGAAGATTAGCACCATAGGCATTAAAACTTTCTTGTATTTGTATAGCAAGTTCCCGTGTTGGAGTTAAAATTAATGCACGTATAGGGCGTTGACCTGCACTTTGCATTGTTTTTGGTTTTGCGAGTTGTTGTAGCATTGGTATTGCAAATGCTGCTGTTTTCCCGGTACCTGTTTGTGCACAACCTAGTAAATCTCTGCCTGCCAATATAAAAGGAATGGCGCCTTGTTGAATGGGTGTAGGCTTTGTATAGCCTTCGGTATCAAGCGCATCGAGGATGGGCTTAATTAAATTTAAGTCTGTAAATAACAAAATATGTTTTTTTAATAAATGAGTGCGGAAATGAAGGCTAGCTTCATCACTAAAAATGGAGAATGCTTTTGTTCTTAAAGCATCTTATTGGGGAAGTGTATTAAACAAAAATCTACAATAAATATCCGGGCTTTTAATGCCGCTGTGTTAATGAACTGCCGCGAAGGTAAGGTAGAATTGGTTTTTTGTTTGAAAAATTTTCGCCAATACTACCATTCATCTGTAGAAAATCTCCACTCATCAAAACATGAAAAATATATTTCTTTCTTAAGTAATGATTTTCAGTTAGTTAAGAATTTACATCACCAACTACCATAAAATAAAAGGTATTATGTGTTGCATAGTACCAAACTAAACCTATCTTTGTTTTATCAAAGTGGGAAAATAGAAACCATAAAAATTTTAAGACATGAATATTGATAACACAGCAAGCCAGATGCGCAAAGGGGTTTTGGAGTTCTGCATCTTGTCGGTAATAAAACAAGGGGAAGCTTACCCTTCAGATATTATTGATAAGATGAAAGCGGCCAACCTCAACATTTTTGAAGGCACCTTGTATCCTTTGCTTACAAGATTAAAAAATGCAGAGTTACTTACTTACAGATGGGTGGAAAGTAATAGTGGACCGCCACGAAAGTATTTTCTGCTGACTGATAAGGGTGCAGATTTTTACAAAGAGCTCGAAGCAACCTGGAACGAACTTGCAAACGCAGTAGCAGCATTAACCAAATAAAAACACAACCTCAACAACAACATTAACAACACAATTATTACATCATGAAACAAGTAATAAATATAAATTTTCAAGGCAGGGTAGTTCCAATAGAAGTATCTGCTTACGATATATTAAAAGCTTATGTAGATAGTTTATCCCGCCATTTTGCTTTAGAAGATGGTAAAGATGAAATTATAAATGACATTGAAAACCGTATCGGAGAATTATTTCAGGAAAGAATAAAAGCAGGTGCAATTTGCATTACAGATGAAGATGTAAATGCTATTATAAAAAGCATTGGCAGACCTGAAGATTTTGATGATGCAGATACGTCTGCTACAACAGGTAGCAATGATTCTGCAGAACCAAACAAGCAACAACAAGAGCAATCATCTTACACAAATATTTCCGGCAAAAGAAGGCTGTTTAGAGATGAGAACCACAAACTCGTTGGTGGTGTATGTAGCGGTATTGCTAATTATTTCGATATAGATATTGTAATAGTAAGAATTGTATTTCTTGTATTGCTGTTTTCTTTCGGGATAGGTTTTATACCATACATCATACTTTGGATAGCTGTGCCAAGTAGCGCTACCACAGTGATTGGGAGCAGACGCAAAAAATTGTACAGAGACAGCGATGAAAAATACATTGCCGGTGTTTGTAGCGGTATTGGGCATTATTTAGGCATAAATGCATGGATACCAAGAGTGCTTTTCTTACTGCCATTGTTATCGTTCTTTAGTAAAAACAGATGGGGCTATTGGGGCGATTATGGAGATTTCAATTTTTTCACTTTTAGTCCAGGTGCTTTGTTCATCTACATTATACTATGGCTTGTATTGCCAGAGGCAAAAACCACAGCTGAGAAGTTGGAAATGAAAGGGGAGAAAGTAGATATGAATACCATCAAAGCATCTGTAGTGGAAGAGATGAAAGGTGTGCAGGAAAGAGTGCAAAAGTTTGGAAAAGAGGCGGTAGATGTTGCAAGTGATAGAGGAAAAGCTTTTGGTGCAGAAGCGGGAACAATTGCACGAAAGGGTGGCAGATCTTTAGGGGATATTATCGTACTGCTTGTAAAAGGGTTTGTATATTTTATCCTCGGTATAATTGGAATTTCACTAATCATTACATTATTTGGTTTTGGTATTGCAGCAATGGGTGTTTTTCCAATGAAAGATTTTGTACTTACTGACGGTTGGCAAAATGTATTTGCATGGGGCACATTATTGTTCTTTATAATAGCACCAATGATTGCAGTAATTACGTGGATCATAAGAAAGCTTGCTAGGATGAAAACGGGCAGCAAAATGCTTAAGTTAGGTTTTAGTGCGCTATGGGTTATTGGATGGATTAGTGTGATCTTATTAATCACATCTCTTTCAAAAGATTTTAGACATTCATCTAACATAAATGAGCAGGAAGTCTTCTTACCAAACCCGGGTGTTCAAACGCTTGAAGTAACAACATTAGCGCCCGGAACACGATTTACAAGAAACAGTTGGTTTAGCATGGAGCCATTTGAAGGCACCGACGAAGACTCAGCACAAATAAGGAATACAACTGTACACATCGTAAAAGCAACCAACGATAGTTTTAGGGTTACGCTGATAAGAACAGCAAATGGCAACACACGCAGAAATGCTGATACACTTGCCTCACTCATTAATTTTAATGCAGAGCAAAAAGATTCTTTGCTTGTTATAGACCAAGGCATAAGTATTAATAAGGTTAACAAATTTAGAAACCAACATGTAATTATTACAGTGTATGTGCCCGTAGGCAAACAAATAAAAATAAATGATCGGGTAAATTCTTCATCAAGAATAAATTTTAATGGTCCATTTAATAGTAATTGGGAAAGAGATTTTGAAAATGTAAAATTTGAAAACTTAGAAGATGGATGGGATGAAGGCGAATGGTACACGATGACAAATGCGGGTCTTTTTACAAAAGATGGCAAGCCTGCAGACAATTATAGAAGAGATGATGTAGATATAAACAGCAATGGCATTGATATTAGAGATGGAAAAGACAGGGTGCGTATTGATAAAAATGGAATAACCATAGACGAAAACAATGATAGCGATGGTAATTACCGATACGATAACAGCAAGCCAATGGATAAGTTTGACTCAATAAAAATGAATATTAAAAAAGAAGAAAAGCGTTACAAAGATTCACTTCAAAAAGAAAAAGAAAGAATAGAAAAGCAATTGGAGAAATACGAAAACAAAGAGGATGGTAATACTTTCCTGTTTAGATCACTTCCTTTTAGAAACGCAATGGTTTTACTCAATTAATGAGCGAGTTAAGTTGAGGTTGAATAAAGTCCTGCCCATAGTGGTGGGGCTTTTTTTTTATTTACATTTGCGCACACAAAAATTAAATATGAAAAATACTCCTTTTACTGATAAGCACATTGCACTTGGCGCTAAAATGGCTGACTTTGCCGGTTTTAATATGCCTATTTCTTATTCTGGTATAAATGATGAACATGCAACCGTACGCAATGCAGCCGGCGTTTTTGATGTGAGCCATATGGGAGAATTTATGGTGAAGGGACCCAATGCCTTGGAATTAATACAGCGCATTACCACCAACGATGCAAGTAAATTAACTGCAGGTAAAGCACAATATAGTTGTATGCCAAATGAAGAGGGTGGAATTGTAGATGACCTGTTGGTGTATTGTGTAAAAGAAAACGAAGTGTACATGCTCGTTGTAAATGCGGGTAATATTGATAAAGACTGGGCATGGGTAAATAAATACAACACAAATGACGCACAGCTGCAGAATATATCTGACGATACCTGCCTGCTTGCAATACAAGGTCCGCTGGCTACAAAAATATTACAGCCGCTTACCGAAATAGATATTTTAAACCTTCAATATTACACTTTTGCAAAAGGCAAATTTGCAGGAGTTGAAAATGTTTTGATTAGTGCTACGGGCTACACAGGAAGCGGCGGTGTTGAAATTTATTTTGAAGACAAAGATGGCGCTGCCGACAAAATTTGGGATGCAATTTTTGAAGCAGGAAAAACTGCGGGAATAAAACCTATCGGCTTAGGTGCAAGAGATACATTAAGGTTAGAAAAAGGATTTTGTTTATATGGTATGGATATAAATGATACAACATCTCCTATTGAAGCAGGCTTGGGATGGATAACAAAGTTTACAAAAGACTTTACATCAAAATCAATTTTTGAAAAACAAAAAGCGGATGGAGTTATGCAAAAGCTCGTAGGTTTTGAAATGATTGAAAAAGGAATTGCCCGCCACGATTACGAAATAAAAGATTTTGAAGGAGCGTCGATTGGCACAGTAACCTCGGGTACACAAGCGCCTTCCCTTGGCAAAGCAATTGGTATGGGTTATGTAGACACAAAATTTTCTGCCATCGGTTCGGAAATATTTATAAAAGTGAGAAGCACTTTGCTGAGAGCGGTGGTGGTAAAGGTTCCTTTTGTGTAATGGAAGATTTTTATTTTTTTAAAGTAATGAGGATGAGAGATTTTAGTTATTTAGTTTCTACCAAGTTGTCAATACGAAATAGTTTGCACAAAAATTTTCAGTTTTTAAAATAGCTAGATAATTAGGTAATAAGGTTGAGGTCTTTTAACGCTATAATTTCTACTGAGGTTTAAATACCATACTATTAATAAACTCAAACTGTATTAAACCTTAGTAGAAAAATTACATTTTTTTAAACCAACCTTATTACCTTATGATAAAATTAATTGGTTGCTAGTTTATTCTATTAATTTACATTTTGATTTAAAATTTTATAGAAATTCCGACCAACTGTAGATAATACAATTGAAAAAATGAAAGTAGAATATACCAATTTATACACTCATTTTATTTTTACAACGTTGCATCGGCTTCCTTTAATTTCTGAAGAATTTAGGGAGCGGATTGAAAAATATATTACGGGCATAGTAAACAACAAGCAGTGTAAGCTCTATGCTATTTATGCAAATCCTGAACATGTTCATTTTCTTGTCTCTCGTTCCCCAAAAATGTCCGAAGAAAAATTATCTTCCATTATTGCTGAAAGCACTTTTCAATTCATAAATGAAAACGAATTGTGTAATCAAAAGTTTGTTTGGCAAGATTCCTGCTCAGCTTTTTCAGTATCTAAATCAGAGGTAGATAAAGTCTGCAAATACATATTAAATCAGAAAGAACACCACAAAAAAATTAGTTTCACAGAAGAATATGAAACCTTTTTAAAATTTTATCAAAGAACAATAGATCCTTTTAAATAGGGATTACAATTGTATTTTTCTTTAAAAATACTAGAAATTAAATACTAAATGAAACCATCTCTTTACACCTGCCTTTCACCCGCCCTACTCCATTTATACGATGTAACTAATAGTATTGTTGTAATTATTGATGTACTTCGTGCAACATCAACTATTGCTACGGCATTAAACAATGGCGCAGCAGCAATTATACCGATTGATAATGTGGCAGAATGTATAAGAATGGGTACAGCATTAAATGCAATAACCGCAGGAGAAAGAGATGGGCAAGTGGCAGAAGGCTTACAATATGGTAACTCTCCATTTGAGTATCCGAAGGAATTTATTAGTGGCAAAACTTTGGTATTAACAACTACTAACGGTACTAAACTATTGCACATGGCCTTGGCCAACGGCGCAACAGATATTATTACCGGTTCGTTCCCCAATATAAGCGCTGTGTGTGATCACCTATTGGCAGAAAATAAAAACATAATACTCGCCTGCGCAGCATGGAAAGATAAAGTGAATATAGAAGACACACTGTTTGCAGGTGCAGTTGTAAATCGACTTAAAGAAAATTTTACACTGCAATGCGATTCATCTCAAATGGCAGAAAGTCTATACTTAACTGCAAAGCCTGATTTATACGAATTTATGAAGGAACGCAATGCTACCCATTACCATCGCCTCACCAAATATCATTTAGAAAAAGATATTCGCTACTGCCTTACGGACGATGTTGCACCTTCGTTGCCGGTCTATGTAGATGGAAAACTGGTGAATGGAATTTCTTAGTTTATAAACATTCTCTTTTGCAGCAATGCATCATGCCCGTAAATATCATCTCTAAAATTCAACAATCCATTTTCATCAACCCAAGCTGTATAATAGGTAATTATTACGGGAACTGAATTTTTCAGTTTCACATATTTTTCTTCTCCACTATTCATTGCATCAGCAATTTTATCAGATGGCCATTCAGGCTGTGAGCGCAACAAATATTCGGCAAGTTTTGTAGGCTCACTCAACCTAATACAACCATGGCTGTAGGCTCTTTTATCTTTACTAAAAAGGCTTTTAGCAGGCGTATCATGAAAATAAATATTAAAACTATTGGGGAATAAAAACTTTACTTTTCCCAAAGAATTTTCCGGGCCAGGCAATTGTCTAATTACGGGCATACCGCCGCTCGTTCCTGTTACCTCCATATTATGAGTAGCCAAGTAATTAGGATTTTTTGCCATTGCAGGCACTATCTCTTCTCTAATAATATCTGGCGTTAAATTCCAATATGGGCTAAATACAATCTGGCTTAAATCTCCTTTAAACATCATTGTATTATGACCCTCTTTACCCACAACAACGTTCATACTAAAGGCTTTTTGCTTACCCTCAAAAACCTGCAGTTTAAATTCCGGAATATTTACAAGCAATAAATTCCCTTCAGGCTCAGGCATCCAGCGCATTCTATTTAAGTTAATTAAGATCTGCTCAATTCTTCTTACTGCAGGCACATTCAACTCTTTAACCAATGCCTCATTTATAACACCATCAGCAGTAAGCCCTAAACTTGTTTGGTAATTTACGATCGCCGTTTGCAGTTGGGTATCATACACGTTGGTACTATCTAAGGGAATATCTCCGGTAGCATACAAACGTTTTTTAATTTGTAAAATAGTTGGAGAAGTGGTGCCACTTTTTAAAGACATTTTTCCTGAAGTTATTGGTTGCCATCCACCTTTTTTTTGCGCATCATAATATACTTGAAGCTTTTGTTTTAAAGATTTGTATGCAGCATTATCATCTTCGTAATATTTATTGTCTTTGTGTTTTTTAGTTAAGAGCGAATCTGCATATAACATAGCATCCCTCTTCACTAATGGAATAAAACGCTCGAGTTCTTTCCTTTTTACAACTCCATCCTCGTAGTTAGATAATATGTAATTTATAAAATGAGAAGTCAATAAAAACTCGGCATTCAAAATGTTTTTATCTCCAGTACCAACCTTTAAATTTTCAACAGTTTCTAACCTATCCATTAAACCTGTCAACACCTTATAATTTCCGGTTGTGTCTTTATTTATTGTTGTGTAGTAACTCTGTAAATTCCAAAAACCCCTTGCCTGCTCAGTTAATCCATCGCTTGCAAACCATGCATATTGGTAATTGCGTGCATTGTAAAAGCTGCGCATACGCCTGATAATGCTATCACCTTGTTTGGTATCAACAATAAATTTTTCCATTGCCAAACTATCTAGAAAAATATCGTTGTATGCATTTGCCGCAGTTATACTAAAATCTCTTTTAGTAACCTTTTTTTCAAGTTCTGATTTTGAAGTTTTTGATTCTTCATTGCTTTCTGTTTTGTTGGTTTTATCAGTACTGCTTTGGCAGCTAAATAATGAAACTACGACAATGGCAGATAGGAGAATTTTTTTCATATTGAATTACACGGTTACAAATTGTATGCCTTAATACAAATTGAATTAATTGGCTAACGGTAGTAGAAAATATTATATTCTTAAAACACACTTAACCCTCGATACTTTGTGGAGAAACTTTCCCTTCGTACCTTGCACAATGCGGTCTGTAAATGCCATTTTATTTACTAACAAACGATCGTTTATAATTTCAACACACATAAACTAATTTTCTTTTGGCATTACCACATCTAATTAAGCATATTTACAACAACGGTACAGATGAAGTTATTCGCCGTGGAAAAAAAATTCAGTCACTCAATTTTGTAGAACTTGTAGAGCATGATGAACTGATGAGCAACATTGTTTTTAGGGTGAAGGATGATGTGTACAGCACTTTTTATAAAGTATACATTGAAAAATACAGCGATGCAAAAGCAATGAACTTGCGTTGCAGTTGTCCATATAATATTGGAGATATATGTCGCCACGAAGCCGCAGGGTTACTGCGTTTGCAGGATATGGTTGATAAAAATTTGTTGCATAGCAGTGCTATACAATATAACCAAATGCACTCTGTTGCAAAGATGAAAAACATCGATCTTAAAATGATAAAGATGCTTTCATCTCCTTCTATTTTTCATGAGGCGGAGGAACTGATGCAAACAGCAAAGGCAACTATTTTAAAAGCGGCAGATGAAAGAGTAGAAGCAGAACTAATGATTAAGGGAGAAAAGTATCCGCTTGTAATTCAAAAAAATGATGAGCGCAATTTTGATACATCGTGCATGTGTAGTGAAGCTATGCACCCATTGTGCGAACATAAAGTTTTATTATTTGTGCAGCTATTGCACAGCTATGGGGCTGATTATTTTGATAGTATTCGCAACCGAGATAAGGAAAAAAATAAATTGTTACAAATATATGGTTACAGTTTATCTGACGACCTTACCGGTAAGTTTGAATTTACATACAAAGACAGTAAGCCTTTTTTAAAGGTATTAGATACTTCTATCAAAAGAGTGGTTGCTGCTTCGCCTTCACCTATTCCAACTTATCGCACA
Organism: Ferruginibacter sp.; assembly: GCA_031416275.1. Taxonomy (GTDB): domain Bacteria; phylum Bacteroidota; class Bacteroidia; order Chitinophagales; family Chitinophagaceae; genus Ferruginibacter. The sequence goes on from JANOTH010000119.1 coordinate 10,470, forward strand.
GCACCGGCTTTTGTACCAATTGCAAATGTGCCGCAGCAGGAAAAAGAAGTAGCTACATTAAAACGCATGCGGTTAGGGCTAGTGTTTAATTTTAATTCAAAAAATTATCCTGGCTTCACGGTAGATGCCATACAAGGTGAGCCCGATGAAGACAATAAAAAGTATTTGGGCAAAACAGAAGCCATTGATCTTACAAAGTTTGTAGATACATCAGATTTTTCTGAAGATGACAAATCGCTTTTTCAACAGGTAAGAAAACTGCAGGAAAATGAAATAAACAAATACCTAAACCGTAACTCTCCGTTTAGCGGTATTTGGGAAAATATTATTCATACCGATGGTGATGACTTGCCCGAAGAAACAAAGCAGTTAATCACCGAATACCTTCACCCAAAACTGCGAAAGATATTTGATGACCAGTGCAACAATCCTTTTGTATTCATATTACCGTCTTCTAAAAAATTAAAAACGGTCAATTTGCAAGAGCTGGAATTGAGCGATCAATTTTTATCTCCGGTATTTAAAGTTGCTGCTAAAAAAAGCCAGTTCGAAATTTCGTGTATGGTTAAAATTGGCGGTGAACCTGTGGCATTTACAGAAAACAAATCTGGCAACAGCCTTGTTTTTTTGTTTGAAGATGTAATGTACACCTGGCAAAAAACCGAGGATGTAATGCAGGCGGAGAAATTTATAAGAGAGGGAAATATTGCATTAAGCAAAACCAACTGGGCAGAAAAAATGGAAAACATTATTCTTCCACTAACAAAAGAGTACGAAGTAGAGTTTGATAAATCGTTGGTGAAAGAAGTAAAAGTTTCGGTGCCTGATATAAAATTAATGTTGCAGGAGCGTGGTGAGTATTTGCTTTTTCAACCCGTATTTTCTTACAAAGGTTTTGAAACAAAAGCCGGCGATAAGGAAATATTGATAATACCTGATGGCGACAAAATTTTACAGATATACCGCAATAAAGATGCAGAAGATATTTTTATGGCTAAGCTGGAAAGCCTCCACTCGGGCTTTATTGCAAAGCAGGAAACTGGCAGCCTTGTATTAAAAGGGGCTGATGTGTTGCGCAACAACTGGTTCTTTCTTTTTGTAGATGCTATGAAGGAAATGAAAATACCTGTTTTTGGTTTTGAAGCCTTAAAAAACTTTAGGTTTAACACCGCACGACCGAATACAAATATTCATGTAAGCAGCGGACAAGATTGGTTTGATGCGAAGGTAGAAATTGAATTTGGCGAGCAGCGTGTGGGTATTGCAGATATTAAACAGGCATTGGCAGATAAGCGATCGTTTGTACAATTAGGAGATGGTACATTGGGAATATTGCCCGATGAATGGTTAAAAAAATATTCACTGTTGTTTAAGGTAGGTGATGGTAGAAGCGACAAACTTCGCCTGAGCAAATACCACATGAGTGTGATAGACGACTTGTATGAAAATAGAAACGAAGAGGAAATGAGTTTTGCGCTAGATGAAAAATATGAGCGCCTTAGAGAATATAAAAACATACCAGAAATAGAAGCGCCGCACCAGCTTGAGCCAATTTTACGACCATATCAATTGGCAGGTTACCGTTGGTTAAGTTATTTAAATGATGTAGGCTGGGGAGGAATTTTGGCAGATGATATGGGACTTGGTAAAACTGTACAGGCACTCACCATGCTCGATCATTATAAACATACCAACGAATCATTAATTGCCATTGTTGTATGCCCAACAACGCTTATTTACAACTGGCAAAATGAAATTAAAAAGTTCACGCCATCGCTTGTAGCACATGTACACCATGGTAGTACCCGCAGTAGGAATGTAGAAGAGCTTAAAGCGGCTAACATCATCATAACCACTTATGGTACTTTGCGAAGCGATATACAATTGTTTTTAAAAATACATTTCGATTATGTGGTGTTGGATGAGAGCCAGGCAATAAAAAATCCATCATCGAAAGTTACCAAAGCAGCATCGTTGTTAAATGCTACCAACCGTGTTTGTATGAGCGGTACACCTTTGCAAAATAATACGTTTGATATTTATGCGCAAATGAACTTCTTAAACCCGGGTTTACTTGGCAGCATGGAATTTTTTAGAAATGAATTTGCTAACCCAATTGATAAATTTGGTGAACAGGAGCAGAAAGAACATTTGCGCAAACTGTTGTATCCGTTTATTCTACGCCGCACAAAAGAGCAGGTGGCAAAAGATCTTCCTGAAAAAACAGAGCAGATTCTTTTCTGTGAAATGGAAAAGGAGCAACGTAAAATTTACGATGCTTACCGCAACAGTTACAGAGATAAAATCCTTGGCACAATTGAAGAGCAGGGAATACAGAAATCGCAGCTTACAATTTTGCAGGGATTAATGAAACTGCGCCAAATTTGTGATAGCCCGGCTATTTTAAATGAAGAAGATAAATTCCCTAATCATTCAATAAAACTCGATGAACTTACAAGAGAGATTTTAGAAAATATTGGTGACCACAAAGCATTGGTGTTTTCACAATTCTTGGGAATGTTGGCGCTCATAAAACAAAAGCTAACCGAAAATAATATTCCGTTTGAATATTTTGATGGAAGTACTTCGGCACCTGACAGAGAAAAAGCTATACAGAATTTTCAAAATAATGATGAGTGCCGAGTATTCTTGATTTCGCTAAAAGCCGGTGGTGTAGGGCTTAACCTTACGGCAGCAGATTATGTATATATAGTTGATCCTTGGTGGAACCCGGCAGTGGAGCAACAGGCTATTGATAGAACACATAGGATTGGTCAGACGAAAAACATTTTTGCTTATCGAATGATTTGTATTGATACTATTGAAGATAAAATATTGCAGTTGCAGGAACGCAAAAAAATACTTGCGAAAGAATTAATTGCAGACGATGCCAATTTTGTAAAGGCATTGAGCAAGTCAGATGTTGAGTATCTATTCTCATAAGGTAAGCAACTCGTTGCCAAAGAATTAACGTGTAAGGATTAACACCAGTTTCTTAAAGCAGCTTTCCGATTTAGCGGTTAATGTTTCTTTGTGGGTATTCGTGGCTTTGTGCCTTTGTGGTTCAACCTATATTGGCGTAAATCAATTTCAATTTTAAAATATTTTCTATCGAAATTTCTCATCCTTCGCAAAAAATATATTTTACCTTATCTTTACCCACATCGTAAAATTTTACTAAGGCTTATGTTTAATTTAATACTTTTTGGTCCTCCAGGTAGTGGAAAAGGTACGCAAAGTGAAAAAATAATAGAGAAATACCATCTCGTTCATTTAAGCACGGGAGATTTACTGCGTTCTCAAATTGCCCAGCAAACCGCTTTAGGCTTAGAAGCAAAAAAGTTGATGGATAAAGGCCAATTGGTACCCGATGAAGTTGTTGTAGGAATGATAAGTACAGCTTTGGAAGAAAACCCACAGGCTAAAGGGTTTTTGTTTGATGGGTTCCCTCGAACCGCTGCGCAGGCTGAGGCACTAGATAGTTTGTTGGAATTAAAAAAGACGCCGGTTAGGGTTATGTTGGCCCTTGATGTAACAGAAGATGAATTGATAAAGCGTATTTTAAAAAGAGGACAATCAAGCGGCAGAAGCGATGATGCCGATGAAGCAATTATAGCAGAAAGAGTTGCAGAATATAAAAATAAAACAGAAGCAGTGGCCGATTATTATCGCAAAGAAGATAAAGTTGTAATGGTGCCGGGAGAAGGCAGCATCAATGAAATTTTTGAGAGGTTATGTGTGGAAATAGAAAAAAGAATGTAGTGGAAGTGTAAAATATTTTAAAATGCCTTGTAAGTCTTAATGAGCTTATGAGGCATTTTTATTTGACGCCAAGAGATGACATTTACTAAAAGATTCCATCTCTGCAAGTATTTTATTTGTACGCCAATAATTATTTACATAAGTCAATATTCATTTCGCTCCATTAAAAATTCGCCGCTGGTTATATTGATAATTTGTCCCGATATGGTATCGATAGCATTAAAAGAAAAAGTACCTTTTAAGGTTTTCCTTAAATATGTGGTGGATTGAAAATTGCCTTTTTCAATGCTAACACTTCCTTTTTGGGCGATGGAAGTACGATATTTTTTTAAACTATTTTCTTCGTACCAGGCTCGATTTTTATTGTCAAGCTGATAGGTTCCATTTGCTATATTTCCTTTCATAAAAAACCCTGATCTTGCATCACAACCCACAGAGATTAACAATACGCTGTCACCTTCTACTGAACAAGAAAATTCGCCACCACCTCCTGCAAAAAATCCACAAGTTCCTAATGATTCTTTTTTACCATTAACCTTAAGTTTAAAATATGGTTCAAAAATATTACTCGTTTCTTTTTTACATGAACTTATCAGTACTAAAGTAGACAGCATAAAAAATAAATGTTTCATTAGAGGTGGATTTTGTTTTTAAAAACATCCTTTTTAAATATGAGTTAATCCCAAAAATTATTTAAAAAGTATAATTAAGGACACAGCAGAAATTAAAATGCTAAGTAAATAATACGATTTTAAGGAAAAACTGTTTTTAAAAAGCCCCCATATTGCAATTAAAGGCAAAATAAAAACCGCAGCTATAATAAAAAGCCATAGCAATTCAAACACGGCACCTACAAAAGCATATCTGTAAATATCTATTGACCAAAATATTATGACCAACAGCAAGGTTAAAATGCTTAATCCCAAAACAAGTTTGCTTTGCTTACTATTAGTGGATAATTGAACCATAAAAAATTATTTATTGCATTCGCCTTCCACCCAGGTTTTCACCCCTGCGCATGCAGCCACACAGGCATTGCTGTAAGTTTTACCATCACAGCCACAAACAGGTTTGTAATCCATAGTGCACATACAATCTGTTTTTACAATACCGATGCAATCTGCTGGCTTCGCCGTTCTACACGAAGTAAAAAATACAATACCCAAAAGGAAAATCGTGAAAAAATTTTTCTTATTCATATCCAAAAAATTAAATGCTCTTTAAAATTACTTTATAAATATTACCCTTAGCAAAAAGTGCTTTTATATTTTTATTACAATGACCTGCCATAAATTTGTAACATGCAAAAATTGGGAAATTACGTTACCGGCAAATGGATAGAAGGAGATGGAGAAGGTGCAGCATTGTACAACGCTGTGAGCGGCGCTGTTATTACAAATGCAACTTCAAAAGGATTGGATTTTGAGGCTGTTTTAAAATATGCCAGAGAAAAAGGTAACCCTACCCTCCGTAAAATGACTTTTCAGGAAAGGGGAAGAATGTTGCGTGCGCTTGCACTACATCTGCTTAAACACAAAGAAACTTTTTATAACATCAGCTATCAAAGCGGTGCAACAAGGGTTGACAGTTGGATAGATATTGAAGGTGGCATAGGAAATCTTTTTAGCAATGCAACACTTCGTAGAAAATTGCCCGATGAATCCTTTTGTTTAGACGGTGATTCTATCAACCTAAGCAAAGAAAATACCTTTATGGGTCACCATATTTTGGTACCAAAAGAAGGTGTTGCAGTTCATATAAATGCTTACAACTTTCCTGTGTGGGGCATGTTAGAAAAAATTGCCTGCAACTTATTGGCAGGAATGCCTGCAGTGGTAAAACCTGCAACTGTTACGTCTTATCTTACCGAAGCAGTTGTGAGAGAAATTATTGCCTCTAAGATTTTACCCGAAGGTGCGCTACAACTTATTTGCGGCAGCGCAGGCAATATGTTAGATTATGTAAACTCGCAGGATGTAGTAACGTTTACAGGTTCTGCTGAAACGGGTTTAAAATTAAAATCGCACCAAAATATTTTAAAAGAAAGTGTTCCATTTAACATGGAGGCTGATTCTCTAAACTGCATTGTTTTAGGAACTGATGTTGAGCCCGGCATGCCTGAGTGGGATATTTTTATTAAAGAGATTAAAAAAGAAATGACGGTAAAAGCCGGGCAAAAATGTACCGGTATCCGAAGAATATTTGTACCCGAAAATAAAATGGAAGCTGTGCAAAAAGCTATTGCCTCCGCATTGGCTTCAACTGCTATTGGCAATCCGTTAAACGAAAAAGTACGCATGGGTGCATTGGCCGGGCAAAATCAGCGGGACGATGTACGCAGCCAAGTGCAAAAAATTCTTGCATCATCACAAATAATTTACGGCTCATTGGATAGTGTAGCCGTGATAGATGCCGATGAAAAAGCGGGTGCATTTTTAAGCCCGATTTTATTATTAAACACAACACCGTTTGCAAGTGAGGAGCCACACAATATAGAAGCCTTTGGGCCCGTTAGTACATTGATGCCTTACACAGACATTTATGATGCCATTGCTTTAAGTAAAAAAGGAAAAGGTAGTTTGTGTTCATCTATTGTAACCGCAGATGCTAAAATTGCAAAACAGTATGTAATTGGTGCGGCTACACATCATGGTAGAATTTTGGTGCTTAATGCAGCATGTGCCAAAGAAAGTACTGGGCATGGTTCACCATTGCCTTCGCTTGTACATGGTGGGCCTGGTCGTGCAGGTGGTGGTGAAGAAATGGGTGGCATGCGTGGTGTAAAACATTACCTGCAACGCACAGCCATACAGGGTTCGCCCGATATGATTACGGCTATCAGCAATGTTTTTCAACCAAATGCAACGGGGAATATTGAAGCAATACATCCGTTTAAAAAATATTTTGAGGAGCTACATATTGGCGATCAACTCATCAGCGAAAAACGTTTAATAACAGCAGAAGATATTGATGCATTTGCAGAACTAACGGGAGATCATTTTTATGCGCACAAAAAAGAAACAGATTTTGCAGGAACCATGTTTACTGAACAGGTTGCCCACGGTTATTTTTTAAACAGCGCCTCTGCAGGTTTGTTTGTAGCAAGTTTTGAAAAAAACCCAGTTCTTTTAAATTATGGTATAGATGATATGCGTTTTGTAAAACCGGTTTATGCAGGTACTTCTATTTACATTCGTTTTACCTGTAAAGAAAAAATTGCGCAGGAATTAAAAGATGTAAATCCTGATGTACCCTTTGTGCAAGGGCAAGATATACCGAAGGGAATTGTAAAATGGTTTGTAGAAATTTTGGATGGAACCGATGAAACAGTTGGTGTAGGAACAATTTTAACCATGGTAAAAATGAAAAATAAAATTGATTGATGCTGATAGGATAATTGTAAAAACTTTTACATTTTGATGTAGAAATAATAATAAAAAAATATAAACACCGTAATAGGCCTTGGCGTCTTTACGGTAAAACAAAAATAATATGACAGAAACACAAGAAGGATATGTAACCTCAGAAACACATGCAGGCGTTACAACAATTGAATTTGGGCATCCACAAAGCAATTCCATGCCAACAAAGCAATTGGAAAAACTTGCACAGGAAATTCATTTTGCGGGAACACATGCAGAAACAAAAGTGATCATTTTAAAAAGTGCAGGCGAAAAGTCATTTTGCTCAGGAGCATCTTTTGATGAGTTACTACAGATAAGTGATAAGGCAACCGGCGAAAAGTTTTTTAGTGGCTTTGCAAATGTTATAAACAACATGCGCCGTTGCCCAAAGTTTATAATTGTTCGCATACAAGGCAAATGTGTTGGTGGTGGTGTTGGTATTGCTGCTGCGGCAGATTATGCAATTGCTGTAGAAGGTGCAGATATAAAACTGAGTGAACTTGCAGTAGGTATAGGCCCTTTTGTAGTTGGTCCGGCAGTAGAGAGAAAAATTGGTGTCGCAGCTTTTAGTGCACTTTCTATAGATGCTACCATGTGGCGCAACAGTGATTGGGCAAAAAAGAAAGGCTTGTTTGCAGAAGTACATGAAAATAGTACCAATATGGATGAGTCTGTAAAACGACTTGCAAATACACTTGCCCACTCAAACCCCGAAGCAATGGCGGAAATGAAAAAAGTTTTTTGGAAGGGTACAGAAAATTGGGATACGCTGCTGCACGAAAGAGCACTTATAAGTGGTAAATTAATACTGAGTAGTTTTAGCAAAGAAGCTATTGGAAAATTTAAAGCAAAATAGAAATTCTAAAAAGACAAACCCCGAGAAAACTTCCCGGGGTTTATTATTATATTGCTATGATTCGTTAATTACTGCTAATGGTTCTTATGCCAAAATATAATCTAATGTTTCTGTACGCTTATCCGAATTTATAATGTTGTTCATTTGCTGGAAAGAACAAGTGTGTGATGGAATTTTTAATCTTCTGTGGAAAAGACATAGGCTCGTGCGCTGGTTGTCCAAAAAATTCAGCCTGCATAATTTTCATTTTAACAAGCACAATTGATTTTTCAGTAATACCATAAATATTTTTCTCGGGCTCAATTTCTTCGTTCTCTTCTTTTACAATGATGGCCTTGCCACTTATACAAAGCCTTTCTCCATACCCTTTTTTGTGATAATCTAAATATGCATAAAATGGATGGTCAATATTTTTTGCAAAGTTTCCATTACACGATGTAAAGAAGTAAATGTTACCATCTTCATCAACACTTATCGTTTGAATAACGTTTGTAGGTAATGTTAACTCTGAATTTGTTTCAGATTTAAATAAGGCAACTTTCGTCTCCATTATTTTATCCCGCAAAAATGTAAGGTGTGTATCGTTGTACTGCATAAGGTGATTTTTGTAGTTATAAAAATTCAAACGATATACCAAATTCATTTTATCGCTAATTGGTCGTTTGACTTTAAATACGTAGAAAGGTTTACACATAGATTGTAGAAAAAACGTTGTTAATGTAAAAAAGCAGGAAGAATTATACTCAATATTGACAGGCACAAAACTTTCATGTATTAAATCCATCGTATAAAACCACGGTTTTGTTTTATGACAGCAGTAGATGAAATGATTGAACTTTTGCCCAAAAAGGATATTGCAAAAATTATTAAAGATCCAATAAAGACTGCAGAAGCCGCAAACCTTGTGTATGTAACAGATGCAACGCCCGGTATAGTAAGGCAAAAAAAGGCAAGCGACTTTTTTTATGCACTTGGAAAAGAAAAACTAAAAGATGAAATGCAGCTTAAAAGGATAAAAAGCCTTGTAATTCCGCCTGCCTGGGAAAATGTTTGGATCTGCGCTTTAGAAAATGGTCATTTACAGGCAACAGGTATTGATGTAAAAATGCGGAAACAATATCGATATCACCCCGCATGGAATGCTTTACGCAACCATACAAAATTTTATAGGTTGTTGGAGTTTGGTAAAGTATTGCCCGCAATAAGGCTGCAACTGGAAAAAGATTTGTCGGTAAAAGACCTCACCCAACAAAAAGTGCTGGCAACCGTGGTTAGTTTAATGGAGCGCACCAACATACGGGTTGGCAATAATGTTTACGAAAAATTATACGGGTCATTTGGGTTAACAACCTTAAAAGATAAGCATGTACAATTTAATGCCGGCAGTGTAAAGTTTTCTTTTGTTGGTAAAAAAGGAGTTAAACATGATATCAGTTTAAAGAACAAAAAACTTGCTTCCATTGTTCAAAAATGCAGAGATATTCCCGGCAAAGAATTGTTTCAATATTACAACCAAGATGGCAGCCGACATAGCATTGACAGCGGTATGGTTAATGAGTACATAAAAAACATTAGCGGTAAAGATTTTTCTGCGAAAGATTTTAGAACATGGTCCGGAACAGTGAATGCATTTTTAGCATTTAAAGAAATTGGGTTTGGAGACAAGGAAAGTGTAATAAAGAAAAATATTGCGCAGGCGCTCGATAAAGTGGCAGAGCATTTGGGTAATACAAGAACAGTATGTAGAAAGTATTACGTGCATCCACTAATTATTTCTTTGTACGAAAATAAAAGCTTGGATAAATATTTTAACCAGCTCGATAAAATTGAGGAAAATGATGGAAAAGCAGATCTCACACAGGAAGAAAAACTTATCATGAAAATACTTGAATCAAACTAAAAAATTAATTATGAAAAACATTGAAATTACAATAAAATATGCGGGCTCAGAAATGGCCGTTCATATTTTACCGGAAGAAAACTGTAATGGTATAATGTACCCGGTAGAAGCAGATGGAAAATACATGTTTACTTTTTTGGAAGATGAAGAGGGTGATTGGAGTGTAATGAAAGAGGCAGATGCTAGAACCCCCTTAGTAGACGAGGAATTGTATGAGGTTATTTTGAAAAGATTGCATTACGAATTATTATATGCAGCCTAGAAAATTAGAACCATATATTTATTTTACATAATTATGAATGATTAGGTGAAAATTTATTGATAATTTGAAAGGGTTATGCATAGAAAGTTTGATGAGGCAGAACGCCTTAAAGAAGTGAGTTCCTATAAAATTGAAGATACCCTTACCGAAAAAGAATATGATGATATTGCTTTTCTGGCATCATTAATTTGCGGTACACCCATAGCACTTGTAACCCTTGTATATGAAGACAGACAATGGTTTAAAGCTACTGTGGGCACAGAGTTAAAAGAAAATAAAAGAGAACTGTCTTTTTGTACCCACGCCATTTCAGGAGAAGAAGATGTAATGGTGGTAGAAGATGCAACAGTTGATAATAGATTTATGCATAATCCACTTGTGCAGGGTGGTCCACAACTAGTTTTTTATGCAGGTGCCCCTATTGTAAACAAAAATGGTTACAGCCTAGGCACTGTGTGTGTGTATGATGTAGAAAAAAAATCACTGACTGATGCACAGGTAAAAGGACTAAAAATGTTGTCAGCACAGGTGATGGGTTTATTGGAATTAAGAAAACAAAATTTTCAGTTAGAAATGATGAAAGACCGACTGGAAATTAGCAATAAAAGCCTGGAAGCATTTGCTATGGTTTTAGCGCATGATATTAAAACACCCTTGACCAGTGTAACACTTGCAAACAATATGTTGGAAGAAGAGGCCGACGAAGCCAAGCTTGATGTAAAAGATCTTACAGATATTATTAAGAAAAATGCAGAAAAGATAAAAAGGTTGGTAGATGGAATACTTACCAATGCTAAAATTGCTGAAAAACATAATACACTAAATGAAATTGAATTGTTATCTTTTTTAGAAAAATTAAGATCTGCATTGTTTTGCCCTAAACCGTTACACTTTATTTATTCTTTAAACATACATAAGTTGTTTTTTAATGAAATACAACTGGAACAGCTTTTTAATAATTTATTCACCAATGCTATTAGGTATAATGATAAAGAAAGTGTTGAAATAAAGATATCTGCAAAACAAAATAATGGGTTTTACAATTTTGAAGTAACTGATAATGGAATGGGAATAGCCATGGAAAACCAATCATCTATTTTTAAACTCTTTGAAACTGTAAACGAAAAAGATAATTACGGCCTTGAAAGTAGCGGCATTGGATTAAGCATTGTAAAAAAAATTATTTCAGCTGCAGAAGGTTCTATCAAAATAACATCTAACCCAGGCGAATACACCACTTTTATTTTTGGATTAAAAATGGCCGAGGAAAAATAGACACTCTAAAAAATCTTCTCTCATTTATTTTAAAATGCATTGTTCATCAATTGTATTTTATATTTTGTTAAATATCTCTGCATAAAAATTGCAATACCCCTTCAGTGGATAAATTGTAAATTTTATTCCCCGCAATAATCATAAATAAAATATACAACATGAGACCAATATGGACAGGCGCCATTGGCTTCGGTTTGGTTAACATACCGGTTAAATTATACAGTGCCACCGAGAGCAGCGATGTTGATTTGGATATGCTCGATAAAAAAGACCATAGCCATATTAAGTATTTAAGGGTAAATGAAAAAACCGGTAAAGAAGTGCCTTGGAGCAATATTGTAAAAGGATACGATACGGGTAGCAAATATGTAGTGCTGGATGAAGCGGATTTCGAAAAAGCCGGTGCTGAAAAAACAAAGCTGATAGAAATTACTGATTTTGTAAAGCAGGAAGAAATAGATAGTGTGTATTATGAAACGCCTTATTATTTAGCTCCTGAAAAAAGTGGCGTGCGTCCGTATGCATTGCTGCGGGAAGCATTGATAAAAACTAAACGAGCTGGTGTGGCGAGTTTTGTAATGAGGAATAAAGAACACCTTGCAATACTAAGAGTATCGGGAGATGCCATTATTTTAAACCGCATTCGTTTTCATGAAGAGATAAGATCCACAGCAGAGTTGGCATTACCTGCAAAGACAGTTGTAAAACCTGCAGAGTTAAAAATGGCTATTGCTTTGGTGGATCAACTATCGGGTAGGTTCGATATTACCGGTTATAAAGACAGTTACACCGCCTCATTAATGAAAGTGATAAATGCAAAAGCAAAAGGCAAAAAAACTGAGGTGCCTGTTTTAAAAGTGGTACACAGCAAAGCAAAAGATTTAATGGAACAATTAAAAGCCAGCATTGAAACTAAACGCAAAAAAGTCTCTTAATTATGAGCCTTTCTTTATACAATAAAAAAAGAAAATTTAATGATACGCCCGAGCCTGGCGGAAAAATATCTGTTGACAAAACACAATTTTCTTTTGTAGTGCAACGCCACAAAGCAAGCCATTTACATTACGACTTTAGGTTAGAAATGGATGGTGTGTTAAAAAGCTGGGCGGTGCCAAAAGGCCCATCGTTAAACCCGGCAGATAAACGACTGGCTATGATGGTAGAAGATCATCCTTACGATTACAAAGATTTTAAAGGAATAATACCTGAAGGTAATTATGGTGCAGGTATAGTTGAAATTTGGGACCAAGGCACTTACTCCGCTTTTACAGATGATAAAACAGCTGACCATAAAAAAGTATTAAAAGCAGGATTGAAAGCCGGCAATTTAAAATTTGTTTTAAAAGGAAAGAAATTAAAGGGTGAATTTGCGCTGGTAAAAATTAAAAATAAAAACAGCGATAAAGACAATGCATGGCTGCTTATAAAACACAACGACAGCTTCGCAACAGATAAACTGTACGACAGTGAAAAAGAAACACCGAAAAACTCACCTATAAACAAAGCGTTTGCTGAAAAATTAACATCGGCTGTAAAAAAAAAGCCAAGTACAGCCTAAGGGCAAATCCTCAAAAAATACATAATCCTGTAAAGCCAATGCTGGCTAAAGAAAGTACAGAAGTATTTGATAGCAAAGAATGGATCTACGAAATAAAATGGGATGGCTATCGAGCTATTGCAGAGGTTTTGCCAAAAGAAATTAAATTATACTCCCGCAACGGCAACGTCTTTTCGCAAAAATATCCGCTTATTGCAGAAGAATTAAAGAAGATAAAACATGATGCTATTCTTGATGGTGAGATTGTGGTATTAAATGAAAATGGATTTCCTGATTTTCAGAAAATGCAGCATTATGAGGATAATACAAACTTCCCCTTATGTTATTATGTATTCGATTTATTGATGTTGGATGGAAATGACATCAAACATTTACCCCTTACAGACAGAAAGGAACTGCTCAAAAGCATATTACCTAAAAATGAGGTGATTCAATTCTCAGATCATGTTTTGGAAAGCGGAACAGACTTTTTTAATGCAGCACTACAAAACAACCTGGAAGGCATAATGGCTAAAAAAACGGACAGCGAATATTATACAGGAAGCCGAAGCAATGAATGGCTGAAAATAAAAAACCATAAAACAGCTGATGTAATTATTTGTGGATATACCGCACCAACCGGCAGTAGAAAATATTTTGGCTCCCTTGTTTTAGGCATAATGAAAAATAAAAAACTTGTCCATACCGGGCATGCAGGAACAGGATATGATGAAGAGACATTAAAAACCATTTTTAATGTATTGCAACCATATGTTCAAAGCAAATCGCCTTTTGCAGAAAAAGTAATTACCAATAATAAGGTTACTTGGGTTAAACCCGAAATTGTATGCGAAGTAAAATTTACAGAATGGACAAAAGACGAGAAACTGCGGCACCCCGTTTTTATAAGAATAAGAGATGATAAAAATATAAAGCAAACAAATATGGAAGCGCAAAAACCTATTGAAAAAATAATTGCGAAGAAGAAAACAGCATCTGCACCGGTAAAAAAAACAACCTCAAAAAATGATGAACATTTTTTAATACAAGAAGGAAAAAATATTGTTGAAATTACACACCCTGATAAAATATATTTTTCAAATGATAAGGTTACTAAAAAAATGGTGGCGGAATATTACCAGTCAATTGCATCATACATTTTACCATTTTTAAAAGATAGACCGGAGTCTTTAAAAAGGGATCCTGGCGGAATAAAAGCAGGCGGTTTTTTTCATAAAGATGCAGGGGAAAATGCACCGCATTTTATCAAGTCATTTGCCGTGCATTCGGAGTCATCAAATAAAGAAATTGATTACATTATTTGCAACGATAAAATTACCCTTGCTTACTTAAATAATCTGGGTTGTATAGAGCTGAATCCATGGCATTCAACTTTGCAAAAACCTGACAAACCAGATTATATGATCATTGATATTGACCCATCTGAAAAAAATAATTTTGAGCAGGTAATTGATGCCGCAAATGCATTTAAAAAATTGTTAGATAAAGCGGGTACAAAAAGTTTTTGTAAAACTTCGGGCGCATCTGGGTTGCATATTTATGTACCTATGAAAAAGAAATATGATTATGAAGAAGTGAAAAATTTTGCGCATTTGTTGTGCATGATGGTAAGTGAAATGCTACCGGATTTTACAACGCTGGAAAGAAATTTAAAGAAGCGTGGCAACGAAAAAATATACCTCGATTATTTGCAAAATAGAAGCGGGCAAACTATTGCCTGTGTGTATTCTTTACGACCAAAAGATGGCGCAACAGTATCTATGCCTTTGCACTGGAAAGAAGTAAAAAAAGGGTTATCACCCAAACAATTTACCATCTTCAATGCAAAAGAAATTATTGAAAAAAGAGCGGATATTTTTAAAGGAGTTTTGGGACCTGCAACAAATATTGAGAAATGTTTAAAAAAACTGAATGTGTAAGGTTGGGAACCTTTTTCCCCAACTAAATTATTCCATTACATTTAGGCATCTTTATTTTATGATTTTATACTTAGAGAAGGTGGGCATAAAAATTTCATATAGGGCAAAGAATTGACTGCCTCAAAAAGGTCGCTTTTAGAACCATCTTTTAACTGAATGACAAATACCAAAACCATATTAATAAAAAGCACTAAAGTAATATTGTGGATTTTTGTTGCTGTATGTATTTTGGCAATCGTTTTTTTCGGTTTCATAAACACAAATGCTGGAAAGAGAACTGTAAGAAACCAGGTCGTAAATTATCTGGAAAAAAAGCTTAAAACAAAAGTTGTCATTGGCTCTGTTGATTATACTTTACCCAAGTGGTTAAAAATAAAAAATGTTTATATAGAGGATCAGCAAAAAGATACCTTAATGTTTGGTGAAGAGCTGGCCGTTGACTTGGACATGGTAAAATTGTTACAGGGAAACACAGATATAAAGAAAGTATTTCTAAAAAATATTATTATCAATGTTAAGAGAGCGGAGAAGGATACAAATTTTAATTACCAGTTTGTAGTAAATTCTTTTACGGGCAATAAAGCCACCACAAAAAATAAGGATACCGCAGAACTAAAACTTACACTTAAGCAATTAATCTTTGACAGGGTGGGTGTAAAATTTGAAGATAAATATGCAGGAAGCAATTTTAATGCGTACATAAAAAACCTTGATTTAACCACCACTAAATTTCAACCCGACAGACTCAATTTTGGCATTGATAATTTAGCCGCAAGTGGGGTTAAATTTTACATGACAACGTACAAAGATGTTGAAACAGAAATAGACAATAAATTGCCTGTGGATACACTTACAAATTCGCCTTATAAATTCCTTATTTCTGGCAGTCATGTAAGTTTAAAAAATATAGATGTTGAAATAAATAATAAGGTTTCGGGAATGTATTATGCAAACCGAATTGGTACACTTGCAGGCAACAGTATTTTTTATAGTATAGAACAATCTAAAGCACTTTCTGATAGTTTAATTTTAGACAGTGCAAATATTATTTTTACCGCAGCAAAGCAAAAGTTACCGGTACAAAAAAATATAAAAAGGGAAGTTTCTCCATGGGTGTATGCTGCCACTTATTTAAACATTACCAACAGCAATTTAAAATTCGATGATGTAAATAAACCTGCTGCGCCCGGTTTAGATTTTTCTCATCTTGATGCAAAAAATATTGTAGCGGGTATTGCTGGGTTTCGTTATTCAATCGACTCAACAAAAGCACTCGTATCTCAATTAGCCTTTAGCGATAAAAGTGGCTTTGCTCTAGATACTACCCATGTAAGGCTTATGTTTACTGATACACTTTTATCAGCCACTGAACTATATGTGAAAACGCCTCAATCCCTCATTCAAAATTCTTTTCAACTTAAATACGATAGCGTTGCGGCAATAATTTCATCGCCACAAAATTCCTTAATAGCTGCCACTTTAAATAATTCGGTTGTTGCGTTTAACGATCTGTATTTATTAATGCCTTCCCTTAATACATCTTTACCAAAAGCACAGTTTAAAAACCAATCATTAAATGTAAATACAGAGTTACGTGGTAATTTACAAAGACTGTATTTGCCTTATTTGCAGATAGTGGGTTTATCAGGTTCTAAAATTAGTGCTAACGGAACACTCTTTAATATTACTGATCCTTTACGATTTTCATTTGACCTAAACATTCTGCAGAGTAATATTTATAAAAAAGATTTATTAAGGTTTGTACCACCTGCAAACTGGGCGCAACTTGCATCGTTACCCAACCTAATAAATGTGCGAGGACGAATAGCAGGGAACAGAAATACAGTTGCCGCCAATGTAACTGCAACCGCCAAAGACCTTGCGTTTACAGGAAAAATAAATCTCTTTAACATTACCGATCCCCAAAATATAAAGTATGATTTAGCATTTACAAACATGGCTTTCAATAAATCGCTCATTGAAGGCTTTATTCCTCCCGCAGCTTTAGCACAAATAAATTTGCCGCAACAAATTGCAGCAGCAGGAAAGTTTAGTGGCAACACTGAAAATGTGGATATGGATTTAAAAGCCAGATCAAGTTATGGTCCGCTAACGGTGAAAGGATACATGAAAAATATTAAAAATCCTGACAGGGTAAACTATGATCTCTTTATTAACACTCCAGGTTTTGCCATTGGTAAATTAATTAAACAGGATTCTATTATTGGTAATGTTGCAGGTGCTTTTACAGCAAAAGGCACAGGGTTCGATTACCTCACAATGGTTTCCTCCATAAAAGCAGATGTAGCTTCTCTGCAGTATAATAAATACAATTACCGCAATGCAAAAATTAATGCAGATTTTAATAATGGCTTAATAAAAAGCATCGGCAAAATAAACGACAGCAGCCTGCAGTTAACGTATGATATTATCGCAAATGTGCGTGGCAAATATCCAACAGTAAAAGGCGACATTGATGTGGATACCGCCATGCTCAATAAATTAAATCTTACAAAAGATACCATCAACTTTTCATTAAGGGCTTTGGTAGATGCGGTTAATCTTCAGCCTAGAAGTTTAGATGCAAGTTTATTGTTAGATAGTGTGAAGTTGCAAACCGGGCAAAAGTTTTTAAACATTGACAGCACTTCACTCATTGCATCGTCTTTAAACGGAATTGATTCAATCATTTTAAAAGCCCCCTTTGCAGATGTACACGCTGGCGGTACTTTTGATTATGATAAAATTGGAGAATCCCTCATGCGGTATGTAAATAATTATTACAAGATACCGGGCTATAAACCAACTGCAGAAAATATAGCCGAGCAGCAGTTTGCCATCAAAGGTTCTATAAAACAAAGTTCTGTTATTACTACGCTGGTGCCCGGCCTTAACAATTATGAAGATTTTAATTTTACAGGTAGCTACACATCAGCAGATAGAGACAGTGCTTTAAATTTTAATACGGCGGTTAAAAATGTATCGTACACCAGCAACAACATTGCAAATGCTATATTAAATATTAATGCTAAAAACGAAAGAATAAATTATGAAGCCAGCTTTGATACGTTAAGAACTGTAAGCAATACTTTATATGGAACAAGGTTAAATGGTGCTGCTGCAAAAGATAGCCTTTCCTTAAATGTGGTAACAAAGGATAATGCAAATAGAGATTGGTTTGGTTTATCAGGAACTGCATTTGTGAAAGATGAAAATTATACTCTTCGTATGAAGGATAGTCTTATCCTTAATTATGAAAAATGGCGGGTGGCTCCTGATAATTATATTGCTTACGGGCCTGTAGGCATTGTTATAAACAATTTTGTAATAAGCAGCGATACCGCAAAAATTGATATCAGAAGTAAGCAGTTAATTGGCGATAGCCCGATAGATATTTCGATTGACAACTTTAATCTAAAAAGCATCAGCTCGATTGTAAATAAGGATACCGTTTTGCTTGCAGGCATTTTAGATATGCAGGCAACGGTAAGCGATTTACAAAAAGCGCTTCCGTCTTTTACAGGTAATGCATCAATAACTGATGTAGCCTTTATGCAATATCCACTTGGTACTATTACAGCAAGTGCACAAAAGCAATCTGAAAATAATATTAGTGCAACCGTAAATTTATTAGGTGCAAACAATGATATAACTGCATCGGGTAATTATTATTTAAACAGTACAACAGATCAGTTTGATGCAGACCTCCAAGTGAAAGCGTTAAGTTTTAAAACTCTGGAAGCTTTTTCTGCAAACCAATTAATAAACAGCCGGGGGAATATTTCTGGCAATTTAAAATTGAATGGTCAATTTGCCAATCCGCAATATAACGGTCAGCTAAATTTTGATACCGTTAAATTTTCTTTGGCAAAATTGGGGACACCTTATTTCATTGATAAGCAAAAAATAGTTTTCAATTACCCACAAATACAATTTCCTACATTTAATGTAACCGACTCTTTAAATAACGTGTTGAAGATTAATGGCGATGTAACATCTCGAAGTGTTACAGATTATGATTTAAATATAGATTTTAATGCAAATGATTTTGTACTATTAAACGCACCCAAAACACTCAACAATGAATTGTATGGTTTTGCATCGGTGGATGTAGATGTATCAGTAAAAGGCTCATCTGCAAGACCGGTAATTGATGGCGATATTTTATTAAATGATAAGAGTGATGTAAAAATAGTTTTGCCTCAAACAACTTATGAAAAGACGGACGGTAAAACCATTGTTCGTTTTGTAGATGTAGACACTTTTAGAATAGACCCACCACAGGAAGGTTTTGAGCCTGCAGTAAAACCTGTTTCTGAATTTGCACAGTTTTTAAATTATAACCTCAATATAGAACTTACAAAAGAGGCAGCACTTACCATTTTGGTAGATCCATCAACAGGCGACGAAATAAAAGTGCAGGGAGATGCAAGATTAAATGCGGGTGTTGACCCCGGCGGAAACCTTGTATTAGCGGGCGTTTATGAACTTGATAAAGGTTATTATGATCTAAATTACAACATACTGAACCGTAAGTTTAATCTAATAAGAGGAAGTACCATCACCTTTGCGGGTGCGCCCATAAATGCGGTTGCAAATATTACCGCAGAGTACATTGCACTTACCTCTTCCAAAGAATTGCTAAGCAACGAGGTCACTGATGTGTCGCCAACATTATCTAATTCATTCAACCAAAAACTACCATTTAGAGTAGTACTTTACTTAACTGGCCCGCTTACCAAACCCAACATTAATTTTGATATTCAATTACCTGAAGAAAGTAATTTTTTGAACGGTGACTTAAGAACAACCATTGAAAATAAATTATTGCAAATAAGAAGTGATCCGGCATCTATCAACAAACAGGTTTTTTCATTGTTATTGTTTAACCGTTTTGTAAGTGAACAAAGCAGTGATTTCTTTAAAGGTAATGGTGGTGACTTTAATGACTTGGCACGCCAAAGTGTGAGTCAGTTTTTATCATCTGCATTAAATGAAATAGCTGGCGATATTTTTAAGGGAATTGATATTGATCTCAACTTAAATTCTTACAACGATTTTTCAAATGGTGGCAATACACAGCGTACAGATTTGAACCTTGCGGTGAGTAAATCTTTTGCCAACGACAGGCTTGTAATAAGTGTTGGTAAAAACTTTGGTATTGAAGGGCAAGATGCCGCTGCAAAATCTGCGGGAGCAAACACAGGCTTTAAGCCAGATATTACTTTGGCATATAAACTTACAACGGACGGTAAATATTTAATTAGAGCATACACAAAAAACCAGTTTGAAGTAACGCTTGATGGGTATGTGGTGGAAACAGGATTATCGTTTGTTGTAACGCTCGACTACGATAAATTTAATGAACTCTTTAGGCGCAAGAAAAAAGTAACCAATTAATGAGGAAGATTATTTTTATATCAACTGTTCTATTAATCTTCATTGCATCATCGTGTAGTGTGCAAAAACATCTGCCACCCGGTGAGCGATTGTACAAAAAAGCAACTGTAAAAGTTGACAAGAATAAGGAGACAACTACCACAGCCAGGTCCTTAAGAAAAACAATTGCTTTGGCAGCTTCGCCAAGACCAAACAAGTTTTTACTTGGACAGCCTTATAAAGTTTGGTTTTATTACAAAATTGGTGAGCCAAAAAGAGAGAAGGGTTTAAAGGCTTTTTTGCGTAACAGGTTAGGTGAACCTCCGGTTTTAAGCAGCAGGGTAAATGCAAAAGCTACTGCAGAAAATATGGCCTCGCTGATGGAAAACCTTGGCTACTTTCATACAACCGTACAGGGCGATACGGTACACACCGGCTCTTATTTTGTAAAAGCAAATTATACCGCACAGGTACAACCTCAGTACAAAATAGATTCTATAAAATGGGTGGGCGATACAACGTTGCCGCTGCAAAAATTACTTAAAAGAAATGCTACCCGAGCCGGACTTTTAAAAACAGGTAGCCCTTACCGCTTAAGCGATATAACAGCAGAGCGTGACAGATTAGACCTATTTGTAAAAACTCGAGGATATTACTTTTTTAATCCAGATTACTTGATGGCTTATGTTGATAGCACAGTAGGTGGCAGAAAAGTAAACATGTATTTAAACTTAAAAAAAATTACGCCTGAAGATGCTAAACATCCATACAAAATAAACAGCATCACCGTTTTTCCAAATTACTCGCTTACATCGCCTGACCTTGATACCTCTAAACGTGGCGTTGAAATATTTGATGGAATAAGAATTAAGGATACGATAAAGAACTTTAAAAAACAGTTGTTTGCACAAACTGTTACCTATCGCCCAGGCAGTATTTACAACAGTCGCCAGCAGAATACTACCCTCAATAGGTTTATTAATTTAGGTGCTTTTAAATTTGTAAAAAATAGGTTTGAGGCAATAAAGATTGCAGAGGTAAACGACACTGCGCATTTAATGAATGTGTATTATTATTTAACCCCGGCAAAACAAAAATCGATACAGGCACAGGTGGATGGTTTTACAAAAGAGAATAATTTTTTAGGAACCCAGTTTAGTTTAAACTGGCGAAACAGAAATGCATTTAAAGGCGCTGAACAACTTGCAGTAAAAACGTATGCGGGTATTGAAACAACCTCAGGAGATTCTGTAAAAAACAATAACTACAGACTTGGTGCGGAAATAACATTAAAAATACCGAGGTATGCCATTCCCTTTTTTAAAATAAAAGAAAACTTATTTTACCCGCCTAATACAAGTTTATTGTTGGGGTACGAAGTGTTTAAAAAAGATATTTTCTACCTTAAAAATCTGTTTCGTTTTCAGTACGAATTTACCTGGAAGCCCAACATACAAACTCAATATACTGTCGCACCGGTTTCGTTAAGTTATCTGCAGGCATCCAACATTACTGATTCATTTCAAAAGCAGATCGCAGCAAGTCCATCCTTATTATTGTCTGTTTATTCCGAAGCTATACTCGGCACTTCTGCATCGTACACGTACAACTCTGCACTTAGGCGTTCAAAAAATAAAATCTATTTTAATACAGGTATTGAACTGTCAGGTAATATTGCAGGGTTGATTACCGGCGCAAAAGACTTTCGTTCAAAAAATGTTTTTGGAGTGCCTTTTGCGCAATATGCAAAGCTGGATTTTGATTACCATTTTACCCGTAAGCTTACCAACAAATTTGATTGGGCCAACAGACTGCAGCTTGGCATCGGGCTACCTTACAACAACTCTAGGTTATTACCTTTTAATAAATTGTATACTATTGGTGGCTCTAGTTCTATAAGAGGGTTTAGAACAAGAACATTGGGACCGGGAACATATAAACCAACACCTGGTGACCAACGCTTTTTTCAAATAATTGGTGGCGATTATAAATTGCTTTTCAATACAGAATTGCGTATTCCATTTACACCACAAATAAGCGGTGCCGTATTTGTTGATGCCGGTAATGTTTGGACAAAAGACACATTACTTTTTGGGGCGCAGGGAAAATTATCGCCACAATTTTTGAAAGAACTTGCTGTGGCTTCTGGCTTTGGAATTAGGTTTGACGCTACCGTATTGTTGATACGTGCAGACTTAGGTATACCTGTAAGAAAACCTTATTTACCTGACGGAGAAAGATGGGTCTTTGATCAAATTGACTTTGGTTCGAGATTATGGCGGAGAGAAAATTTGATTTTAAATATCGCTATAGGACTCCCTTTTTAAAATGATTCTTTCATACAATATTTTAATATTAGTTAATTGAAAAAAAATTACGGCAAACCTATTGGGATAGCGCTAATAGTTATTGTTATTGGCCCAATAATCTGGTGGCAGTTTAATAAAAAATCTATTGTAAAAAATGAAATTTCTAAAGCTGTCTCTAAGGGTACAGACAGTACTTATTATATACATTACGACAGCAGCAAAATAGATGCGCTTGCAGGCAATGCTAGTTTTTACAATATCGTTTTACAGTCAGATTCTTTACAACAAGAATTATATACGGATGATACATCCGGCTATCCAAAAACAATTTTTAATGTGCGGATAGAAAAATTGGCAATTGTAGGTGCAGATATTCCATCATTTTTACAAAAAAATAAAATAGAAGCAAATAGTATTGAACTTATTCGCCCCGTAATTACGATCATCAACACAGGCAAAGATGAACCGGTAAAATTTACCGCTGCAGATTCGCTTGCACTTTATGAAAAAATCACAGGAAAATTTAAGAGTATACAGGCGAAAGAAATTAAAATTATAGATGGAACTATTGCTTTTGCAAAAGGCAAAAAAAGCCCCCATACAAATATGCAAGGGGTAAATGTTACGCTGCAAAACTTAAAAATAGACAGTACCAGAAACTACGATAATATTATAAGCTATTTTATAAAAGATATTGTTGTACAAGTAAAAAGCATCACCACAAAAAATGAAAAATCAAAACAGAATTTTGTCTTTGAAACGGTGGAATACAATGCACCGAAAAGATTTGTAAGCGTACAAAAATTTTTACAAAAAGATGAACGCTCAGATAAGACCATGATGGCGTTGGCAAATACAAGAGTAATAGGTTTATCAACCAATGCTTTTATATTAAACAAAAAATTAAAGGCAGATTCTATTGTTACCGCTGGTGGCGATATAACCGTTTACAAAACAGCTAAAAAAACTGGCGGTAGTGAAACTATAGAGATTGACAATAACTTTTTTGATGAGGCCATTGTAAAAAATATACGTATAGGAAATACAACGCTTACTGTTTTAAACAAGGCAAATGCTAATGAAAAACCATTGGTATTAAAGAATGTATTGTTCAACGCTGCTGATATAGATAGCGTTTACAATGGTACAGATATGATGGAACTGCTTGCAAAAAGCAAATGGAATTTTAAAGCGGATGGTATTTCTTTTCTTTCCAAAGACAAAATTTATAATATACAAATTGGTCCTTTTGAGCTTGATAAAATAGAGCAGTCCATCAAAATAAATAGCGCTAACGTTACGCCTACAATGTCAGAAGCGGCGTTTGTAAAATCTTTAAAATTTCAAAAAGACCTGTTTAATGTTCAGCTTAAAAAAATTTATTTTACAGGGGTTGATTTAAAAAGTTTATTAGATAAAAAAATGTTGATTGCCGATGCACTTGTGTTAGAGCCTGTAATAAAAGTATTTAATGATAAAACTGTAACTCCAGATACTGCAAATAAAGTTGGTAAGTTTCCTTTTCAGTCAATGATGACTATGCCCACGCAATTTTATATTAAAAATGTAAAGGTAAAAAGCGGTTACATTTCTTATAGAGAGCGTGGTGCCATATCTAAAGACATTGGCGATGTGTTTTTTAGTAATGTAAATGGCGGTATTAATAACATTACTAACATGGCAAGTTATTTAAAGCAACAGGCATTGATGGAAGTAAACGTTACTACAACATTTTTAAATATGGCAGCTGTAAAATCTAATTGGAAAATACCGCTGAATGCCAATGATGGTGCATTTACAATTGTAGGAAATGTGGGTGGTTTTAATGGTACTAAGCTTAACCCGATTATTGAACCATTGGGTATGGGTTTTATAAAAAGCGGTACCATAAAGCGTTTTAATTTTAACTTAAAGGGAAATGATTTAAAAGCCGTTGGTGATGCGGTAATGTTGTACAATGACCTTAAAATAAAATTGCTGAAGAGTAGGGACGAAGAAATGAAAAATAAGAAGCTAACAAGTTTTGTAGCCAATATCATTATTAAAGATCAAAACCCATCTAACGGAAAAACCCGAACAGGTAAAATTGATTTTAATCGAGTGGAAACTAAATCATTTTTTAATTTGGTATGGAAAAGCATATTTGATGGTGCAAAAAATTCTACCAGGTAAATGGGCATAAAAAAAGGCGAATTATCGCCTGTATCTTTAGTTATTTCTTTTCAGTGTCACTGTTGTTTGCAAGCCCCTCTTTAAAACTCCTTTCTTTTTCATCATCGGCTTTTGCAAGTTCAAAATTTTCTTCTGCAATATCTTCAATAGTTTTAACTAATGGGACGTCGCTTTTTAAAATAGGCTTATCATCTTTAGTATTTTCCATTTTGCCTGTTGTCTTTTAGGTTGTTGTGCGGAGTTTCTTTTTTTGTAAATAGGTTTTTGTAAATAGATATTCCCCATGCAGCAATTTTATCTGTGTTGTTAAACACGGTGGTTGTAGCACCAAGTTTAAGTGCATTAGACGCAAGTTTGCCAACCAATGAGGTTGCCATGCCGCCCGGCAATAAGTTTTTTGCTAAAAGCCCAGCACCAATTCCTCCAGCTGCCTTCAAAATAGTGTGCGCTG
The DNA here is from genome assembly GCA_031416275.1 of Ferruginibacter sp. Lineage (GTDB taxonomy): Bacteria > Bacteroidota > Bacteroidia > Chitinophagales > Chitinophagaceae > Ferruginibacter. The sequence continues at coordinate 35,717 of JANOTH010000119.1, forward strand.
TTTCACCGGGTTCCAACATACCCGAAAATGCAGATTTAATTAAGTTCTTTGGTCTGTAATGGTCAATAGTGTCATTGTATTGCTTTTTCAAAATAACTTCCTGTATAAGTCTCTTTTCTTCTAAAGCTTTAATAGCCGCATTGAGATCAATAGCATTATTAATTTCCATGATATTAATCGTTTATTTTTTTAATGATGGAATCTGCAATAGGTGAACTCAAAATCTTTTTTCTGTTGCTGTAAACAATAATCCCGACGATAAGGTAAAGTGCTGAAAGTGCAAAAAACCCATAGTAAGAACTACCTAAAATGCTACCGAGCCAAAGCCCAATTCCAATATTTAAGAAAATAAAAAAAGAAGAAAAAACAATTACGATGATCGTGTTTGATATTAAGGAAGATCCAACTTCAGCCGTTTTTTTTATTGCTTTTAAACGGAATAAATCAGCCCTCGTTTCAACATAATCCTTTGTCTTTTCAAAAAGCGCATCAATTACGCCTTCTCTTTCATTGCTATGGTTTTCTTGTAACATACTTTATAATTATCGCCGGGAAAAAACTGTTTACTTAATTTACAAAAAACAAAAATTAAGCAAAGTTTCTAGTTGCATCGTCTTTAAAATCTTTTGCCTTTTCAGTATATTCTTTTGCTGCATCTTTTCCTTTTTCAACCATGCTGTTTGCATCGCCTTTAATGCTTTGATATTTTTCTTGTAATGCTTCGCCAAGTTCATTAAACTTATTGCGTACAGTATCTCCTAAATCTGTTCCTTTTTTACCAAGTTTTTTGCGTGTTTCCATTCCTTTCTCAGGTGCAAATAAAATTCCTAAAGCCGCTCCTACTGCTGCCCCTAATATAACACCGGTTAATAATTTCTTGCTCATAATTGTAATTTTAAAATTTTAATAAATTATTTGTAAATACTATTGCCAAAATACTGCCAATACCTTAAAATTAATAAATACGGTAAATATTTTTAAGGATTTATTTTTAATCGTGAAATTTTTTCCCCTTTAACGGAAACATATTTTACGACCTTTTTGTAATTAATATCATCCCATATTTTTTCTACTATTAACAGCGAAGCTTTTAGCATTGGCATAAATATAGAAACGTAGATTTTATCACCTAAAATATTTTTTATGCAAACAAAATCGATTGCTACAAAAAAACCTGTAGCTATAAAAACAAACCAATTAAAAAACACTTTCCCGGTAAAAGATTCAATGCTTGCAGATTTCTTTCATGGCGAGTTAAAAGATATTTATTGGGCAGAAAAGCATTTGATTAAAACATTGCCTAAAATGGTAAAAGCTGCTACCTCACCTGCATTAAAGCAGGCATTTACAAAACATATGGATGAAACAAAAGTGCATTGCGCAAGGCTAGAGGAAGTGTTCGGTTTAATAGAGAAAAAGCCACAGGCAAAAAAGTGTGAGGCAATGGAAGGCATAACGAAAGAGGGCGAAGGCATAATAGAGGAAACCAAGGCCGGTACCGCCACAAGAGATGTTGGATTAATACTTGCAGCTCAAAAAGTAGAGCATTATGAAATTGCTACTTATGGAGGCCTCATACAATTGGCAAAAACACTAGGGCTGGAGGATTGTGCTGATATTATGCTGAAAACACTTAATGAAGAAAAGAAAGCTGATGAAGGGTTGACTGAAATTGCTGAAACTAAAATTAACTATGCAGCAGCCGGAGAAACAGAAGTAAAAAAGAAAAAATAATATACAATGAGTAACGAAGTAAAGGTTGATCAATTAGGTAAATTTAAAACCCTTGTTGAGGATATTAAAACTTGTATGATGATTACAAGTGACGGCAATGCAAAATTAAACGCAAGGCCTATGAACAATGCTAAGGTGGATGATGATGGATCTGTTTGGTTTTTTACAAATGAATTTTCCGGAAAAGTTGCGCAGATTTCGCATGAAAATAAAATCTTTTTAACCTATGCATCTCCAAGCGAAAATTCATATGTAGCATTTAATGCAACTGCAGCGTTAATTGATGAGCAAAATAAAATTGATGAATTATGGACGCCTGATATGAAGGCTTGGTTTCCCAAAGGAAAAGAAGATCCTAAAATTTTATTGATTCACGCAAAGCCAATTGATGCCGAATATTGGGACCACAGTTCCAGCAAAATTGTTATGATGTTTAACATGATAAAATCTGCCGTTACAGGAAATTACACAGAGGGTGACCATGCCAAAATAAAATTATAAGCACTAATATGAATTTAAGTTCTGGTTATCCGTTTTGGCTTATTCGTTATGGATTACCTTTTGATTACCCAACACTGCAAGCTGATATTGAAACAGATGTTGTAATAATGGGCGGTGGAATTTCAGGCGCATTAATGTCTTTTTATCTTACTGAGGCAGGAGTGAGCCATATTGTTGTTGATGGCCGAACTATTGGCCTTGGTAGTACATGTGCAAGCACAGCTTTGTTGCAATACGAAATAGATACACCGCTGTGTGAATTGCAACACAAGGTTGGTTTATACAACGCTGTTAGGGCTTATAGGTTATGCGATCAATCTATTGACCAGTTGGAAGCTATAGCAACAAAAATAAAATTTAAGGAGTTTGAAAAATTAGAAAGCCTCTACTTTGCAGCCGCAAAAAAAGATGTAAAATTTATTGCAGAGGAATTTAATATTAGGCAGAAACATGGCTTTGCAGTGAAACTACTTACAACGGAAGAAAATCAAAGTAAGTTTGATATTAAGGCTCCCAATGCAATTCTTTCGAAACAGGGGGCACAGACAAATGCTTATACTTTTGCCCACGCATTGCACCAATATTCAATAAAAAAGGGCAGTAAGGTTTTTGATCGTACGAGCATATCTAAAATAGTGCATAAAAAAGATGATGTAACCCTTACTACCGAAAACAATAATATTATTCGTGCAAAAAAATTGGTGTATGCAACAGGGTACGAATCAGTAAAATATATCGATAAAAAAATTGTTGATTTACATAGCACTTATGCTGTTTGTAGCGAACAGGGCAATGCCGATGAAACGCCATTTAAACACAAAGCTTTGTTGTGGAATACCGCGGACCCTTATTTGTATTTGCGCAATACGCACGATAACAGAATATTAATTGGAGGTAGAGATGAGCAATTTTTTAACCCTAAGAAAAGAGACCAATTATTAGCATCTAAAACAGCGGAACTTGTAAAAGATTTTAAAAAACTGTACCCTAAAGTAACATTTAAGCCTGAGTTTAATTGGTGTGGCACATTTGGTGCAACAGAAGATGGGTTGCCGTATATAGGTGAATATCCCGGCTTAACAAATGGCTATTTCGCTTTGGGTTTTGGTGGAAATGGCATAACATTCAGTCTTATTGCTGCAGAAATAATTAAAGATTTAATTATTGGTAAAAAGAACAAAGACCAGGAAATTTTTTCATTTGCGAGATGATAAAATGGTAGTTTATGAAAAGTAACAATGAGCTTGTTGAGAAAAAGGGCGGCTTGAAAAAAAAGTTCGGCCAATTTTCTACATGGGTTACAAAAGCAACCGGCAGCCCATCAGCATTTTTTATTGCCTTATTAGTAGTGGTTGTGTGGGCGCTTACAGGGCCAATATTTAATTTTTCTGAAACCTGGCAACTCGTAATAAATACAGGTACAACCATCATTACGTTTTTAATGATTTTCGTTATTCAACAATCTCAAAATAAGGAAACGCTAGCACTTCATTTAAAGTTGAACGAGCTAATCGCCGCAAATGAATTTACAAGCAACCGTTTGGTAGATAGTGAGGAGTTAACAGAGGAGGAATTGTTGGTTATTAAAAAATATTATAAGAGGTTGGCCTCTATAACGAAGCAAGAAGATTCAATTTTCACATCTCATTCAGTTGATGAAGCAGGGGAAGACTCAAAGCGAAAAAAATAACATTGATTATATACAATTACATCTTCACTTTTAAAACAACAATATGAATAAATTATCTTTTTCCCTTATTACCGTAATGGTTATTTTAATGACAACTTTAAGCAGTTGCGAAGCTATTGGCAGCATTTTTAAAGCAGGTATATGGACGGGCGTAATTGGTATCGGCCTAGTAGTTATTCTTGTAATATATTTAATAAGTAAATCGAGAAAATAGCATTTTTTAAAAACTCTTTTATTATAATGTTTACCCGACAAGACTTTTAAAAGAGTTTTTATTCATTACGAGGCTTTATATTTCTGCAATATCACTTTGTGGTAAGAAATTCTATTAAGTTACTTTAAAGTATTTACAGCCTTTATTTCATTTATATGCTCGCTAACTTTTAATAAAAAAGCATTCGCTTTGTTTACTTTTTTTAAATAAGTAAATGCAGCTCCCGAAGCTTGTTTTAAAAGCAGCGGCATACTTATACTAGTGAAATTGTTTACCGCTCGCTTGTTATAAATATCAATAAAAACATCAGTTAATATTTTATCTGCTATATCTTTATTGGGTATCAATCTATAAATACAGCCATACATTAGGGCTGCATGTTTGTCATACATTTCTTCAAAAAATCCTGTTGGTTTATGGTTGTCTGTTAGCATTGTTTCAATACATAACAAACCTTGCTGTATTAAGCGTTTGTATTTTTTGGAAACTTATTTTTAGCGCATTTAGTTGACACAAAATTATTTCCTGTAAACTTTTGCAAGGCATTGGCTCCTCTAGCAATTCGTTGTACGCTTTCGTTAAGTATCTCTCTTTAAAACTCACTAAAGACATCAATTCCACGCCTCTTTCGCAATTTTCACTGTCAGTTGAATCACCATTAAATTCATCAAATTGAATTGCTGTTTCAGAAAATGAAGTAGTATTTATGCCCAAAGCCTTTAGGTAAGTTTTTAATTCATTTGCATAGTAACTGCTTTCTTCAGAAAGGCCATTAAGTGCAGATTTAAGTGTATAGTTTTCAACTTCATCTGCTACCATTTCAAAATCGTGTTTCGAACGTTTTAAGAAAAACATCAATCCTGAAAATTTGTTTAGAGCGGCAGAGGTTAGGGTATTCATAAAATTATCTTTACAAATGTTGATTCAGTTTATTTAGGAAAAAAATCCAACATGTAGAAACATCTCCACACTTTGGGTAATTTAATTAGAAAGCGCATCAACAGTTTTATAAATAATATCACTTGTAAAAGGCTTACCAATAAAAAAGTCTGCACCGTTTGCCAAAGCTTTGGCTCTATCATCTCCGGAGTCATGTGCTGTAATCATTACTATTTTACAATCGGGATAATTCTTTTTTATGTAAGGAATATAATTTATACCAAGCCCATCGGGTAAATGGTTGTCTAAAAATATAATTTCCGGATGTTGAGTTTTGAGCGCCTTATCTGCCTCAGACAAAGAATTTACGAAGGCAGTATCTAATTTTTTAAATTTTAATAATCTGCTTAATAAATAACAAATATCTGTTTCATCGTCAATAATTAGTGCTTTCAAGGTCATATCATTGAAGTAGTTAACATTTTTCATTTTAATAATTTCTACTATAAAAGATTCAATATTGTTGCCAACTAAGCATTTTGAAATACAGTGACTTTCTTAAAAACGCTATAAATATCAAAAAATGTACCTTTCACCGTATAAAATAGCCTCGACAAACGAAAAAACTGCAATTATTAAACTTTTAAAATGTTACTAACTTGTGAGTTAGGCTATTATAGATTAACCAACGCAAAAAAAATTGAGGAATTTTTTTATTTTATCGAGGAAAACATTACATGGTATAATTATAGAAAGGTTTGTTTAACACCTAACAGATATGCGTAGAAAAATAACGACGTTTTTCACTTTTTTAAAAGAAGTTTTTGTAGAGTTTATTGGCGACAACATACTAAAATACAGCGCTTCCCTCGCATATTATACAGTGCTCTCTATTGCGCCGTTGTTGGTTATTTTATTAACTGTTACAGGTTTTTTATTTGGCAAAGAGGCCATTAACGGCCAACTCTACGGGCAAATCAATAAACTTGTAGGTTCAGATGCTGCGCTGCAAATACAAACATCTATTCAAAACATACATTTAAACAAAGACAATATTTTTGCAACCACAATCGGTATCATCGTTTTAACCATTGGCGCAACCGGTATTTTTGGAGAAATTCAAGACTCATTAAACAGAATATGGGGGTTAAAAATTAAAGCAAAAAAAATATGGTGGAAGGTGCTCATAGATAGGTTGATATCTTTTTCACTTATTTTAAGTTTGGGTTTTGTACTAATCGTATCGCTTGTGTTAAATGCAATAGCAGCTGCAATAAGCGATAAAATCATTGCTTTACTGCCCGCCTCAGGAGATGTGTTGTTGTTGATAATTGATACTGTGGTAACACTATTAATAACAACTATATTGTTTGGCTCTATATTTAAGGTATTGCCAGATGCTAAAATAAAATGGAGAGATGTTGCTGTGGGTGCCTTTGTAACTGCTTGTTTGTTTTTGTTAGGCAAATATGGCATTGGCTTTTACCTTGGCCAAAGTAAGTTGGGTACTATATATGGAGCGGCGGGCTCTATTATGATTTTAATGATTTGGGTATATTACACTTCTGCCATACTTTATTTAGGAGCTGTGTTTACAAAAGTTTACGCTACAGACTTTGGCGGAAAAATTTATCCCAGCGATTTTTCGGAGTGGATAAAAGTGGAGGAAATACCTGTGCCCGATGTGCATCTTAAAATTGATGATTTAAAAGAGGAAGAAGAAAAACATTAATTGGCATGTTTTTTAAATTAATAATAATATGAAAAAGAAGATTTTAATCATTGACGATGACTTGGATATGTGTTTGGTGCTTAGTAAATTTCTTTTAAGAAATGGTTACGATGTAGAAACAGCAAACTCAGGTGGCAAGGGTATACTAAAATTTAAGGAAGATAATTTCGATATAGTTATCTGCGATTTTCGTTTAGGAGATAGAGATGGAAAAGATATTCTTAAAGAAATAAAAAGCATTTCGCCCGATACGATCGTGTTAATAATAACTGGCTATTCAGATATTAAAGTAGCGGTTGATGTTATTAAAATGGGCGCTTTCGATTATATAACAAAGCCGCTTATTCCCGATGAGGTATTAAGCGTACTTAACAACGCAATTGAGGGCCCCGGTAATGCAGAAATTGCAGCTCATAATGGTATAAAAAATACAGGAGATAAAACGCAGGGCAACAAAAAAACTGCAATAAATAGTGAGTTTTTGGTAGGCGAAGCGGGCGCCACTAAAGATCTTTATAAGCAAATAGAAATAGTAGCGCCAACAAATTACAGCATTATACTTTACGGCGAGAGTGGTACAGGCAAAGAAGTAATTGCAAAAACAATTCACAGTTTAAGCGATAGGGCAGATAAGCCATTTATAGCGATGGATTGTGGTACCTTATCAAAAGAACTTTCGGGTAGTGAACTTTTTGGTCACGTGAAAGGTGCTTTTACCGGTGCCTTAACCGATAAAGAGGGTCACTTTGAACTTGCTAATGGCGGCACTTTGTTTTTAGATGAAGTTGCTAATCTTACCTACGAAATTCAGGCCTCGTTGCTAAGGGTTATACAGGAAAGAAAATTTAAACGAGTTGGCGGCAACAAAGAAATGCCTGTAGATGTGCGCATCATTGTAGCATCTAACGAAAACCTGCAGGAGGCTTACCGTAAAGGAAAATTTAGGGAAGATTTGTATCACCGTTTTAATGAGTTTTCTATAAACCTTCCGCCCTTAAGAGACCGTAAAAAAGATATTCCTTTGTTTGCCGATTTCTTTTTAGAAAAAGCAAAATCAGAATTAAAAAGAGATATAGAAGGCTTTGAGGATGATGTAATGCAGATGTTCATTCATTATTCATGGCCGGGTAATTTAAGGGAATTTAGGAACGTGGTTCGCAGATCTGTTTTGCTCACACAGTCAGGTAAAGTACATGCTAAAACATTACCGTGGGAAATAACAAATACAGATTCATCATCAGCAGCACCACCTGCATTTGCACACCGGCACGAGGAGGAAATGAATGCTTCTAATCATACTACTATTGCTGTAGCAAAGCCTGTGTACGATCTTAAAGATGCTGCATCAAAAGCTGAGTACGAGGCTATAATGAATGTTTTAAAGCAGGTTAATTTTAATAAAACAAAGGCAGCCGAAATTTTAAAAATCGATAGAAAAACTTTGTATAATAAAATCAAAGGTTTTGAAGAAATTAATAATTAGCTAGAATAAAGATTGTTACTCAACAAAAGCTGCTGTATGGTAGCTTTTGTTATTTGTGGGATGCTTATGATCTATAACTTAGCTTTTTTGCTTTCACTTTGAGCATTGTTTGCGTGTAAATAATTTTTTAATTAAAACTATAATTATGTGTCGTGTGCTAACAATTAGGAAATGTTGTTTATGTTAATATTAAATGCCTTAAAACAAACCCATATCAAAATAAGTGGTATAAAATTGGTTGTGTAACGGGTCCTATCTTTAAATAACTAAAACTTTCAGAATGATAAATACCAACTATTTAACTACCCTTAGTTCTGTAATGGAGCGCTTGCGTTTAAAAAAACAGGATAAAGAATTTATAATGAGCAAAACAGGTTTTGGAACAGAGGCAAAAACCTATTTACCAAGTGAATTAGTTATCATAAAAACCTACAGGTTTGAAGGTAATTCAGATCCTTCAGACAGTTCAATTTTATACCTTATAGAAGCAAATGATGGAAGTATTGGGTATACGATTGATGCCTACGGCGTTTATAGCAACCATGAAGGAGAAGGGTATGATGATTTTATAAGAAAAATACCTGTGATGGAAAGAACAGAACAACAAATATTTGGAGAGGATAAAACATCATAAAATAGTTCAAGCACATATTAAAGCCTCACAAATTTTGTGGGGCTTTTTGTTGTGACAAAATTTTTTATTGATCATTTACACGAATGTTTTTGGAATATGTTTTTAATAACATCACTACCATTTTTAATTACTGATTTCTATAATTGAAAAAATATTTTCTAAAAAAAAGCGGAAGTTTTTAAAAACTTCCGCTTGGTAAAGACTTCAAATTTGATACTAATGCTCTTCCAACAAATCTCTCAATAGATCTACTACTTTTCCCTCCCTCTTGGGGAGGATAGGAGGGGCATTTACCTCACCAGCTTCAATTCGTCTATAATATTTTTAGCTCCACCTAATTTATCTACACACCACAATACATACCGGACATCTACACAAATAGTACGGTTAAGGTCTTTATCAAAAGCAATTTTATGGCTTAGCGCTTCGTAGTTTCCGTCAAAAGCAAGCCCTATTAAATTACCATTGCCATCAATAATTGGTGAACCCGAGTTACCGCCGGTTATGTCGTTGGTTGTTATAAAACCTACTACTAAGTCGTTTCTGCTTTTATCAATGTATTGCCCAAAGTCTCTTTTCTTTAATAATTCAACCTGTTTTGTTGGAAGATCAAACTCGTAATCGCCGGCAACATATTTTTCCAATAGACCCTTGCTTGTTGTTACAAAATCATACTTTACAGCATCTCTAGGTGCATAGCTTTTTACGTTACCGTAACTCACCCGCATACTAAAGTTTGCATCGGGGTACATCTTAGCAGCAGCTACGGGGTCTTTCTCCATAATGCCTTTTAAATATGCACGCCCAAGCTCATTGTTTTTATTTACAAACACGGTGTATAAAGATGCATATTTACCATTGTAACTTTTTACAAACGATGTAGCATAGTCAAATGCAGGGTCAGCTTGCAGCGTTACAGCGTCAGGGTTTGCAACAAATGCAGCCCATTTTGTGTCGTCTAAAATCATGGTGCTTGCAAACAAATTAGCAGCCCATTTTTTAAATGTTGCCTCATCGTTCAGCGCACCATAAGTTGCCTTAATTTTTTCGTAAAAACCAATGGGGTGCTGGTTTTTATCTACATCATTGTAAAAGGCCATTGCTGTTGCTGCTACAATTTTTTCATCACTCGCTCTGTCTGCGCTTTCTAAAAAGGCTTTGCGACTTGCACTTGCTGCAGTTAAAGCTTTTGTAACATCACTCCCCGTCATGCCTGTTTTTACAAGAGCAGTTTCTACAGTTTGTAGCGACGATGCATAGGTAGCAAGAGAGGAGCCCAAAATACCTTCAATTAAATAGGCACGTTGTTTTGCATAAGGTGTCCATGCCGCATAGTTTGCCGCATAGTCATTCATAATACCTGCATACTCAGGTTTAGCTGCAGCCCATGTGCTAAAGTTAGTTTCGTAAGCCTGCTTTTGTTCGTATGTTTTAAACTTCACTAACTGTTTAGTTTCACCATCAAAAAACTTCCAGTAGTTTGCCACACCTGCATAATTGCTCGCAAGTTTTAATTTTACTGCAGGGTCTTTTATCATTTGCTCGTGCATGTACTTTAAACGTGTATCACGCAAACCAACCAAAGATGGGTTTTCAATGTCATTTTTTAACTTAATGCCATAGCTCGTTTCATAACGGTTGGTGCCGCCTGGGTAGCCATATATCATCGCATAGTCACCATCTTTTATTCCTTTAATGCTTACCGGTAAAAATGCTTTTGGTTTTAACGGAATGTTCTCGCTGCTAAAATCTGCAGGCTTACCATCTTTGCTACCATACACACGAAAAATAGAGAAATCACCCGTATGGCGTGGCCACTCCCAGTTATCTGTATCGCCGCCAAACTTACCTACACTCTCTGGTGGTGCACCCACCAACCGAACATCTCTATACGTTTTGTAGGTGTACATGAGGTACTGGTTTCCTTTAAACATACTGTATATTCTACCTGTAATACCATTGTCTTTATCTATTGCCTTATCAGTAATAGCTTTGTAAACATCGGGTGTTTTTTTTGTGCGGTCTGCCCAGTTTAAACCCTTTAACCCATCCTCTACTTCTTTGGTTACATCTATAATTTTATCTAAAAACTGCACTGTCAATTTGCTCTGTATTTCCTGCCCCATGTTGTAGGCATAAAAGCCATCTCGTAGGTAATTATTTTGCACAGAGCTTGCACTTGCAATAGCGTCGTAACCACAATGGTGGTTGGTAAATATTAGCCCCTTGCTACTTACAACTTCGCCCGTACAGCCGCCACCAAAAATGAGAATGGCATCCTTTAACGATGATTTGTTTACGGAGTATAACTGCTCTTTAGTAAGTTTTAGTCCGCGCTTCACCATATCATTGTAAACCTGTTGCCCCAGTAACATTGGCAGCCACATACCTTCATCGGCACGGGCCTGTAGCAAGCTCGAAATAAGTACAAGCGAAAAGAATATTTTTTTCATAATTAGGTTGATTATTGTCTAGCGAAAGTAGTGTTTTTGCATGGATTGCTACATTAGTATAAAGGTTGTTTAAAACTTGATCTTCTAGGGTAAAGTTTGCTTCTTACATCAACAGCACTAACTGAAATTTTTAGGTATCTGTGGAAAATAACGTTTACAAATGTTGTGTGTTTACCCCAAAATCATCCGCATTAAATAGTACCGCAAATAATTGATAAACTTTTTGCTTTCAAATGAATCCAACGTAACAGTTTATAAATCAGTTTAAAAAATAAATTTCGAGCAAATCTTTATTTCATTTTAAAAGGGTTGCAAACATTAACTTGTTTTTAGGCGTAAAACTTGTTCGGTTGATTTCCAATTTTCTGGTGTAGGTTATTTTTTGCTCTACTACAGGGTTTAGACTTTCGGCAGATAATAAATGTAAATTTTACTAAATGAGCGAACAGAACAATAATTTATATTTTCTAAATGGCGGCGGTAGCATGGGCCAACTAACAAGAGAGAAAAATTGGACAACCACACTCTTGGGTGATCCTGCAACATGGCCGCAAAGTTTGCGCACCATGGTGAGCGTAATGCTGGAAAATCCTTTTGGTATGTACATGGCATGGGGCAAAGACCACATACAATTATACAACGATGCATACCGACCCATACTAGGCTCAACAAAACATCCACATGCGCTAGGTAACAGCGCCAAAGAAACCTTTTCTGAAATATGGCATATTATAGAGCCTATGTTTAATGGGGTACTTGAAGGGAAACCTGTGGGGTTCCCAGATTTTATGCTCCCCCTTAATAGAAATGGCTTTAAAGAAGAATGCTACTTCGATTTTTCCTACAGCCCTATAAGGCAGGAAAACGGGGAAGTGGGCGGTATTTTAGTTACAGTAATAGAAACTACCAACAAAAAAAAGGCAGAAACAGCCCTTAGAGAAAGTGAAATAAAATTTAGAACGCTTGCAGATAACATTCCAAACTTTGCCTGGATGGCAGGGGCTGATGGAGCAATATATTGGTACAACAAAAAATGGTACGATTACACCGGCACATCACATGAAGACATGAAAGGTTGGGGTTGGCAATCTGTGCACGACCCAAATGAATTGCCATGTGTTTTAGAAAAATGGAATGCTTCTATAAAAAATGGAAAACCTTTTGAAATGGTATTTCCTATTAGAGGAGCTGATGGAATTTACAGGTCATTTTTAACAAGGGTATTACCCGTAAAAAATGAGGATGGAGAAATATACCAGTGGTTTGGGAGCAATACTGATATTACTGAACAGAAAAAGTCAGAAGCCGCTTTAATAGAAAGTGAGCATCGATTTAGAAACATGGCTGAAGGTTCAGACATTTTAATTGCTGTTGGAGATGAAACCGGCAACGGTACATATTTTAATAAAACATGGCAATGGTTTACAAACAGACCCATGGAAGATTTGCTCCAGTTTGGTTGGGCAGATTTAATACATGAAGATGATAGACAAACCTTTTTAAATATTTACTTAAGCGCATTTGCTGACAAAAAACCCTTTGAAGGAGAATTTAGGGTGTTTAATAAAGACAAAGAATACAGATGGGTTATAGCAAAAGGCACACCTAGGTATAATGCAGATGAAACTTTTGCAGGCTATGTAAGTTCCTGTGTAGATGTAACTGAGTTAAAAAAAATGCAGAATGCTTTAAAAACAAGTGAGCAACGTTTTAAAAATCTCATTAGGCAGTCACCCATACCTACAGTTATATTAAGGGGCGCTGAGCATAAAATAGAAATGGCCAATATCATTGTAGAAAAAAATTGGGGATATGGAGAAGTAGATTTTTCAAACAAAACCATTGAAGATCTTTTTCCGGTATTGCGACAAAGAAAGCACGATGAGTTGCTGGATGAAATTTATAAAACAGGAAAGCCATTTAAAGAATATGAATCAGAGGTGTATTTTAAAGAGGGCGATGGATTTGTGACCTGTTATTTTGATTTTGAGTATGCGCCGCTTTTTGAAAATGATGGCACTGTTTCGGGTATTATTGCTACTATTAATGATGTTACTGCACATGTTGAAGCAAGGCGTAAAATTGAAAAGAGTGAACAGAAGTTTCGCTTGCTGGCAGACGCTATGCCACAGCATATTTGGACCGCAGATGCCGAAGGAAACCTAAATTATTTTAATAAATCTGTATTCGATTTTTCAGGTTTAACGTTAGAGCAAATTAAAAAAGATGGGTGGATACAAATAGTACATCCTCATGATAGAGATGCAAATCTTAAAACTTGGATGGAAGCTATAGGTACAGGAAAAAATTTTTTATTTGAGCATCGGTTTCGCAGGCATGATGGTGAATATAGGTGGCAACTAAGCAGAGCAATACCACAATTAAATAGCAATGGTAAAATACAAATGTGGGTGGGCACGAGTACCGATATACAAGATCAAAAAAACTCTGCAGCTGAGTTAGAAATGCAGGTTAATGAGCGTACCAAACAAATAGCTCAAAATAATATTGAGCTGGAAAAAATGAACAAGGAGTTGCAATCCTTCGCATATATTTCGAGCCACGATTTGCAGGAGCCGTTAAGAAAAATACAGATTTTTTCTTCTCAAATTTTAAAAGACGAATCAGAGAATTTATCTGAAGCTGGTAAAAACAAGTTTGTAAGAATGCAAAATTCTGCAAGTAGAATGCAATTGCTCATTGAAGATTTGCTCACATATTCCAGAACAAGTACCACAGAGCGAAGATTTGAAAAAACAGATGTACATAAAATAATAGCTGAAATAAAAGAGGAATTGCAGGAAGAAATTGTGCAAAAAAATGCAGTTATTACTTCCGAGGGCCAAGGAATTATTACCATTATCCCTTTTCAATTTAGGCAACTTCTGTATAATCTTATTAGCAATTCATTAAAATTTGCATCTCCACATAAGTCGCCACATATAGCAATTGTAATACAATGTAAAAAAGGAAAACTGTTACAAAATGAAAAGCTGCGGTTAGATGAAGATTACTGCCATATAAGCGTATCAGATAACGGTATTGGTTTTGAGCCTCAATACAGTGAAAGAATATTTGAGGTTTTTCAAAGGCTCCACGGAAAGAAGGAATACAGAGGTACAGGCATTGGGCTTGCAATTGTAAAAAAAATTGTTGAGAACCATTCAGGGATAATTACAGCAACTGGCCAAATTGACAAGGGGGCTACATTTGATATTTTTATACCGGTTTTATAGACCACAAAAAAAGCGGCTAACATTCAAGTAGCCGCAAATAAATATCAGGCATCTCTTAAATTTCAGCAAATTGCCTTTTTCTTTCTGGCTTAAAGTTCATCCTTTGTAACGTATTTAAGTCAATGGTAATCCCTGCAATTAACTTATCTTCTAAAACATTTGCAAACGTTTCAAAGTACACAATGGCATCCTCTTTTTTATTTCTTTTCAACCACCTAAAGCCGTCGGGTAGGTTTTCTAAAACCTCTCTATCGCTTAAATATTCAATATGATGAATATCGGTTGGGGTTAAACCAATTTCTTCAAGTTTATTAAAAATGAGTTTTAACGGTGCGTTCGTTATGGGACAAAATTCTTCAGCTAGTTCTGTCCACTCACCGGTACCTGTATGAGCGTAGGATACAATTTCTTCTTTGGTAAATTTGGTAACAGATTGTACAAGGTTACCGCAGTTGCAAGCACCATGATGCCCCCAAGAATGATATGCCCCGTTTTTTAAATTTGTAGCTGTTAAACGCAATGCATCTATTAATGCTGTAGTTGGATTTGCCATGTAGTAAAATTAATTCTTTACATTAATTTCAAAAAGAAAATACTGTTGAAATAAGGAAATTTTAAGATGTGCTGCATAGTCGTTTTTCACTTGAGGATAAAAAAAAACCCCAAAAAAAGAAGGAAATTAAAAATGTTAAATAAATCAGCTAGCCTCAAAAAATAAAAATTTATCCTACGCTTTTAAAAAGCAATTATTTTCTTTGCTTTATTGAGGTAATAATAATGTGAACAAAAACTTTTTCTCTTCTGCAGCAGTCAAATCCTAATTCAATTAATTTTTTTTACTATTTAGGGAGTTTGTAAAACCCTAATCACATTAAATGCGTAGTTTAGCATCTCTTAATTAATAACCAAATTAATAAAACCAAAAATGAAAAAAACATTCTTATCAGCACTAATGGTAGCTTCTGCTTCCGTTTTAATGCTTGCTTCTTGCAACGACGAAAAAAAGACAGAAGTTTCAACTGAAACTACTACTACTGACACAACTAAAATGGCTGAAGCTCCTGCAGAAGCTGGTGTTATGGTAGGCGGTGCAAACATGGTACCATCTAAAAACATCGTAGAAAACGCAGCAGGATCTGCTGACCATACTACGCTTGTAGCTGCTGTAACCGCAGCAGGTCTTGGCGAAACTTTAAGTGGCGCTGGTCCTTTCACAGTATTTGCTCCAACTAATGCAGCTTTTGCAGCATTACCAGCAGGTGCGGTTGATGGTTTATTGAAGCCGGAAAGCAAAGCAGCACTTACAGGTGTATTGACTTACCACGTAGTATCTGGTGCAGTAAAAGCAGCTGATCTAAAAGACGGTCAAAAAATTAAAACAGTACAAGGTGAAGAATTAACTGTTGGTGTTAAAGATGGTAAAGTAACTATCAATGGCGCAAACGTAACTATTGCTGATGTTGTATCTAGCAACGGAGTAACACACGTAATTGATGCGGTGTTAATGCCTAAAAAGTAAAATTGTTTGTTTAATTTTAATTTAAGAAAAAGTCGCTCATGTTGGGCGACTTTTTCTTTTGCATCTCAACAAGGTTTCTGCCCTTGTTGGACGTAGCATTGATTGAGCCAATCCATTTACTTCCACAGCAATTTCTTATTCCTCATTTTTGAGGTTCCTTTCACTAATCTAATTCAACTCCCATTAAATAGTTTAACACGTAAATTTTTACCTAAAAAAATAAAGCAGAGTTAACTGTTTGAAAATTATTCCGAAAAAAGGTAAGTAATTTTTTAAAAAAGACGGTCCTGGTCTAAGAAATGTGGAACGTTATTTTAACACGTTATTCGGCACTCCCATCATCTCCTCTTTTTTTGCACTACCCAAACTGTTGGTTTTCTTAAAGTGGTAAAATGCATTCAACAAATACTGGTTGAACTCAATCTCGCTGCTGTTTGCAGTAAATTCGTAAGTTGGTTTGTACCACACCAAAAAACTGTCAAGCGCAGGGCTTTGTAATTGGGTAATACGCCGCACAAAAACTTTATTAAACCTGTAGTTAATGTATTTCTCCTGCTCATCTTCTTCTAGCCTTTTCTGAAAAGCTTTTAGTCTTTTGTTTCTTTTAAACCGAAATGCATTTATTAATTCATTCGCATCGAGCCCAACACCACCACCGGGCGAAATAGAAGTTTGAATACCCTGTTTTTTGTATGAAAATATTTCTCCATAATTTTCTCTGTTTTCCGCAGAATCTTGTTTATAACTTTTTGAATAAACCACCACCTCTTTTAAAAGGCTGTACCTGCTTTTTACAGAAATATGCAGTGAAATATCGAACTGTGCTGTATTCGGAATTTTGTTTACGGCAAATTTTTGGGTCGGCTTATTGTTATAAATAAAATACAGCGAGTCATCATTGCTTACCTGTATGTTGTATTTGCCTAATGAGTCAGTAACAGCAATTTTGCCGCTTGTACTTAGCACGCCTGCTGCTTCCACAAAGTTTATTTTGCTGTTATCAAGCACAGTGCCACTCACTAAAATTTGTGCATTAGCCGCTCGGCAAAAAAAACAAACAGTAAATAAAGTAAAAAATATGCGCAAGCCTTTTATTTTGATGAGTAATATTACGGTACAAAAGTAAATATGATAAAGGCAGCTATTTTATTTAACAGGAATTTGAGAAAGAAGCACTTCGGAAATAACTTTCGTGTAATGAGCGTGTTCTAAAGACAATATTTTGGTTGCTAAACTTTCAGGTGTATCATTTTTTTCAACAACACATGTTGTTTGAAAAATAATTTGTCCATGGTCATACACCTCGTCAACATAATGTATCGTAATGCCACTTTCTTTTTCTCCAGCTGCAATTACAGCTTCATGTACGTACTTGCCATACATACCTACTCCACCATACGCCGGTAAAAGCGCCGGGTGTATGTTCACAATTTTTTTTCGGTAAGCGGTCGTTATTTCTTTGGGTAATTTTTTAAGATATCCTGCTAAAATGATAAAGTCTACATCATGCTTTTTTAAAACTGCTGCATACAGTTCAACCTCATTTTTGTTTGCGGTATTTTTAAAGTTTATAATCTCTGTTGGAATATGATTGGTGCCTGCAATTCCTAAAATAGGCGCTTTTTCATTGTTTGTTACAACGAGAGAAATACTTGCATGCTGCTTGTCTATATAAGAATGAAGCGTATTAATAATTACTGCAGCATTGCTGCCCCCTCCGCTTGCAAAAATGGCTATGTTCATGTAGTGTTATCTGTTTTTTCTTGTTTTATTGCAGATCTTTTGCCCCTTATTCTGTTAAATAAACCGGTTAAATATCGTTTAAAAAAAGAGAATTGCCCCAAAGGAATACTAACCAATAACACCGATATCGGCCACAAAATGGTTACGGTAAGTACATAAGTTATCACCCAAAAAACCCCTTTGTCAATTGTTGTTAGCCCTAACAGTTTTCTTCCTGTATAGCCACACAAACTACCACCAACTGCAAAAGTTATAATGATTAGGATTAAACGCAGCGGACCAACTTGCCATTTATTTTGCAGTTTATTCAGCATAGCGTTAATATCAATTAAAAATCACCGAATGGGGTATCAAAAATCTTCTAAAAAAAGGCAATAAATTCTGTTACAATGCGATGACAATCAAAATTAAGTGAATCTTTCTAAATAGGGTATTTAGTATAAAAAGACTACAAAAAAAATTAATAATGTTGATAGTTTGTCAGTATCGTGTCTTATTTTTGCACATGGAATAGCCATTTTATACAAAAAAACCCGGCTAAATTGTATGATTCGTTATCAAAAACTCATTTCTCGGTTTATAGCAAGCCTTATCCTTATCGTTTTTATCTCAAATAATAGTGCTTTTGCACAAGGAGAAGCATTGTTTAAAGCACAATGTGCCAATTGCCATAAACCAAATCAAGACTATACTGGTCCTGCACTTGCAGGAGTTAGAAACAGACAGCCAAGCAAGGATTGGATTTACAAATGGGTAGCAAACCCATCTGCAATGATTGCTTCAGAACCATACGCAAAAGCATTGTTCGAAAAATGGAAGCCAACTGTTATGACGGCTTTTCCTGCACTTAAAAAGGCAGAAATAGATGCTATACTTGATTATGTAGATGCTTACAAAGAACCCGTAGCTCCATCAGGCACTGCAGCAGGCGCTACTTCAGAAAGTAAAGACAACAACTCACTCTTGTTTGGAATACTCACTTTAATACTTGCAATTGTTGCCTTTATATTGTTGCAGGTTAATAGCAACCTCCGTAAATTATCTGATGATAAAGAAGGTGTATTACGTGGTGAACCGGTACCTTTTTACCGCAACAAAACCTATTTAATGGCTGCTGTGTTACTACTCTTTGGCTTAGGTGGCTACACTACAATTAATGCAGCTTACGGCTTAGGTCGTATGAAGGATTATCAGCCAGAGCAACCAATTTACTATTCGCACAAAGTGCATGCGGGTACCAATCAAATCTCCTGTTTGTATTGCCATGGCGGCACACAGGATAGCAAAAGTGGAAGTATCCCATCTGTAAATGTTTGTATGAACTGCCACATGGCTATTAAGGAATACAAAGGCGAAGCCATTACAAGAGAAGATGGTACATCGGTAAACGGTACTGCAGAAATTCAAAAATTATATGCATACGCAGGATGGAATCCTGAAAAAAAAGAATACAATCCTGATAACAACAAAGATGGCTTACCTGATGGGGCTCATCCAATAGAGTGGATTAAAATTCACAACCTACCTGACCATGTTTACTTTAACCACAGCCAGCACGTAAAAGTTGGTAAACAAAACTGTCAAACTTGTCACGGAAATATTCAGGAAATGCCTGAAGTTTATCAGTTTTCTGATTTAAGCATGGGTTGGTGTATCAACTGTCACAGAGAATCTAAAGTAGATTTTTACAATAAAGAAGATAGCACAGGCAATAAGTTTTACAGCATTTACGAAAAGTTTCATGAGCAAATGAAAGATTCAGTGCTTGATGAGTCAGGTAGAAAAATACCTAACCCACACAGAATGGATAGCGTAACTGTAGAAAAGATAGGTGGTACGGAGTGTCAGAAATGTCACTATTAAATAGTTGGTTTCCTCCAAAGTACAAGCTAACAGTAATTTAAAAAAGACCTGAATTTAAAAATTAGCATATTAGCACATCAGCTAATCAGCACATTTTAACTAGTATGAATAATAAGCAGTATTGGCAAAATTTTGGAGATCTTACGCAGTCAGACAGATTTAAAAAATCTACTGAAAAAGAGTTTCAGGAGGAATTGCTCCCGTTAGAAGAGTTAGATGGCAAAGGATTGCTGGATGTTAAAACACCAAGAAGAGATTTCTTAAAATACCTAGGTTTTAGTACTGCTGCCGCGGCAATAGCTGCAAGTTGTGAAATGCCTGTTCGCAAAGCTGTTCCTTTTTTACAAAGACCAGATAACGTTATACCGGGTGTTGCTAATTACTATGCATCTACCTATGTAAATGGTGGCGATGCAATTAGTGTGGTTGTAAAACAGAGAGACGGTCGCCCTATCAAAATAGAAGGCAACGAACTTTCTTCAATTACAAAAGGTGCAACAAGTGCCGCATCACAGGCATCTGTATTAGATTTATACGATCCAACACGCCTTCGCCACCCATTGCAAAAGAGTGGCAACCAGTTTAAAGAAATAACCAGTTTTGAGAATTTCGATAAAATAATTTCTTCCGCAATGGCGGGAATAGCAGGCAAGCCAATTGTTTTGCTTACTTCTACAATACATTCACCCTCTACATTACAACTTATTAGTGAGTTTTTGGCGAAATATCCGGGAAGTCGCCACGTGCAGTACGATGCAGTAAGTTACAGTGGAATGTTGTTGGCAAACGAAGCGAGTTACGGTAAAAAAGCCTTGCCTCAATATCGTTTTGATAAGGCAACAACCATCGTTAGCCTTGGTGCTGATTTTCTTGGTACTTGGTTAAGTGCTACTGAATACAGCAAGCAATATGCAGAAAACAAAAAAGTAAAAGCAGGTAAGCCTGAGTTGAGCCGTCATATACAGTTTGAAAGTATGATGAGCATGACGGGTAGCAATGCTGATGATCGTTATACACACAAGCCATCAGAAACAGGAAATGTTGCGTTGGCTTTGCTGGCAAAATTAGGTGGTGCAGTTACTGGTCCAACCTTTAAAAACGAAAGATTAAATAAAGGAATTGCCCAAACTGCCGCATTGCTTGCAGCAAACAAAGGAACTTCATTGGTAGTTTGTGGTAGCAACGATGTAAATGTTCAGTTGATAGTAAATGCCATTAACGAAGCAATTGGTGCAAATGGTACAACAATAAACTGGAGCAACACAGCTAACATTAGAAAGGGGATTGATACCGAAATGGTAACCCTTGCTGCTGATATGAATGCAAACAATGTAGGTGCACTCTTAATTTACGATTGTAACCCGGTGTACACTTATACCGATGGTAAAAAGTTTGCAGAAGCCTTGTTAAAAGTACCGGTGAGTGTTTCATTTAATACAACGATGGATGAAACTACTGAACTGTGTAAATATATTTTACCAAGTAACCATTGGTTAGAAAGTTGGGGAGATGCAGAAGCAGTTTCAGGATATGTAAGTGTTATACAGCCGATCATTAATCCTTTATTTAAAACACGTCCTTTTCAAACATCATTACTTAATTGGAGTGGTGCAGGTATTGTACCAACAGTTGTAGTGAAAGATAGCGTGCCACAGGGTTATGTGCAGGGCTCAACATTAGAAGTTACAGATGCTTACGAAAGCTATTTTAAAAATTATTGGGCTACAAAATTAGGTTCAGTAAATGTTTGGGATAAAGCACTGCAGGATGGTGTGATTGAAACTACAGGTGCTGTAATAGCTACCGGTGGTGCCTATAACGGTGCTAATGTTTCTACCGCAGCAGCAAAAATTGCAGCGGTAAAAACAGGCGAATACGAAGTATTGCTTTACCAAAAAATAGGAATGGGTACAGGTAGCCAGGCTAATAACCCTTGGTTACAGGAATTGCCAGATCCTATCACAAAAGTTACTTGGGACAATTACGCAATGGTAGCGCCATCTATGGCTAAGACCTTGTTTAATTTTGATGTAACAAATCCTAATAAAAAAGACGCAGATACATACGAAGTACATCCTGAAAAACCGGTAATGAAAATTACGGTTAACGGGAAAGCCTTGAGTTTACCAGTTTTAATTATACCAGGTTTAAATGCAAATACCATTGCAATTGCAGTTGGTTACGGTCGTGGAAACGCAGCTGCTGAAAAAGAAGTTAATTTAGAAAGAATTGGTCGTGCAGCTTATGGCTCAGGTCAAAACGCATACATATTTGCAGGTTGGGATGGTAGCACATTCTCTTATTCATCTCCCGCAACAATTGAAAAAACAGGTGAAACTTATGCGCTTGCTCAAACGCAGGTTCACGGTTTTACAGAAGGGCGCCCGGTTATTTACGAAACCAATTTAGCTGCATTTCAAAAAAACCCCGAAGATGTTTTAGCAGAGCCTAGGCATGAAAGAATGCTGATTACTCCTGATGGTAAAACTGATTTTGTAAAAGACGCTACGCAATATCCTGATTTTGAAAAGCCAGGTATTAAGTGGGGAATGAGCATTGATTTAAATACATGTACAGGTTGCAGCGCTTGTGTTGTGGCTTGTAATGCAGAAAACAATGTGAGTGTTGTAGGTAAAATTCAAGTACAACGTGCACACGAAATGCATTGGTTGCGCATCGATAGGTATTTTACAGGAGATCTTGAAAACCCTGATGTTGTATTTCAACCAATGATGTGCCAGCATTGTGACAATGCACCATGCGAAAATGTTTGCCCGGTGGCAGCAACAAACCACAGCAGCGAAGGCTTAAACCAAATGACTTACAACCGTTGTATAGGTACAAGATATTGTGCAAACAACTGTCCTTACAAAGTACGTCGTTTTAACTGGCTTGATTATAACGGTGCAGATAGTTTTGCAGATAACCAAAAAAGCTTGGTAGGTGTAGATACAAATGAGGTAATGTATCAGATGAACGATGATCTTACAAGAATGGTATTAAACCCAGATGTTACTATTCGTTCTCGTGGTGTAATCGAAAAATGTTCTTTCTGCGTACAACGTTTACAGGATAGTAAATTGGAAGCAAAAAAGCAGCAAGAACCGGCTTTGGTACGTAATGTAAAAGTTGCATGTGCACAGGCTTGTCCTGCAAATGCAATAACCTTTGGTAATGTTAACGACAAACAAAGTGATGTTTACAAAATAAGAAACGTTGAACAGGTAAACCGTAATTTTTATGTGTTGGAGCAATTGCACGTTTTACCGAATGTGAGTTACCTGGCTAAAATTAGAAATACAGATAGAGTGGTAAATAATGGCAACGAAGTAGAACACCACGAAGCCGGCGCACATGAAGGAACAGAAAAAGCAGCAGGACAAAAAGAAGAGAAAGCGGTAGAAGCGGCTCATTAAAGAGCATGTGATGTTGTTCAGTCTAAGAGAAATAAAAAGGTAATTGTTTAGAAAGATTCAAGTCTAAAATCTTGTATCTAATATCTAAAATCTAAAAAAATATATGTCATTACTTAAATACGAATCACAACAAAGGGAGCCGCTGGTAGATGGTAACAAAGATTATCACCAGGTAACAGAAGATATTATAAGCCCTATTGAGATGAAGCCGGGAAGGCTTTGGTACATTGGTTTCTACATAAGTGTTGCCTTACTTTTATTTGGTGTGTATAGTATTTACAGAGAGGTTACTTATGGTATTGGCCAGTGGAACCTTAATAAAACGATTGGTTGGGGTTGGGATATTACCAACTTCGTATGGTGGGTAGGTATTGGTCACGCAGGAACGCTTATCTCAGCTATTCTTTTATTGTTTAGACAAGGTTGGAGAACAGGAGTAAACCGTGCTGCAGAAGCGATGACGATTTTCGCTGTAATGTGTGCAGGTCAGTTTCCAATTTGGCATATGGGTCGTGTTTGGATGGCGTTTTTCGTACTACCTTATCCTAATACTCGTGGTCCTTTATGGGTTAACTTTAACTCTCCGCTTTTGTGGGACGTGTTTGCGATATCAACTTATTTTACGGTTTCCTTATTATTCTGGTACTCAGGTTTATTGCCTGATTTTGCAACGGTAAGAGACAGGGCTAAAACGAAATTCCGCAAGATGATGTACGGTGTTGCAGCTTTTGGTTGGACGGGCAGTACAAAACACTGGCAGCGTTTCGAGTCTTTATCATTGGTATTGGCAGGTTTAAGTACACCGCTTGTACTTTCTGTACACACGATTGTATCTTTTGACTTTGCAACATCAGTAGTACCAGGTTGGCATACAACAATTTTTCCTCCTTACTTCGTAGCCGGAGCCATATTCTCAGGTTTTGCCATGGTGCAAACCTTGTTGATCATTGTTAGAAAAGTTTTAAACCTTCAGGATTATATTACCATAGGTCACATTGAAGCAATGAATAAAGTAATTGTACTTACAGGTAGTATTGTAGGTATCGCTTACCTAACAGAATTGTTCATTGCATGGTACGGTCAAAACCCGTATGAAATACATGCATTCTTTGAAAACAGAGGAAACATATTCAGTCCTTACGGTTGGAGTTATTATTTAATGATGTTCTGTAACGTGGTTTCTCCACAATTGTTCTGGAGTAAGAAATTAAGAAGAAATATTACGGTTACTTTCTTTATGAGTATTATCGTAAACATTGGTATGTGGTACGAGCGTTTCGTTATCATTGTAACATCCGTTTACAGAGATTTCTTACCATCAAGCTGGAGTACTTATTATAGCCCAAGTATTTATGAAATAGGATTCTATTTAGGTACGTTCGGTTTGTTCTTTACTTGTTTCTTCTTCTTTGCAAAATACTTCCCTGTTATTGCGGTGGCAGAAATTAAGTCTATCTTAAAGACAAGTGGTGAAAATTATAAAGTGAAGATGAGTGATATTGAAAAAGAAGATGCAGAGAAATTTTATATAGAAGAAGTAGAGCATGCGCACTAAGCAGCTTTAAGTAGTAGGTATTTTTTAGAATTATCAATTATCATATATATTATGAGCGGAATTAAAAAATTTGTGGTAGGGTCATTTGACGATGAGGTAGTGCTTTTTCCTGCAGTTAAAAACGTTAGAAAAGCAGGCTATAAAATCCATGATGTTTACACGCCATTTCCGGTACACGGGTTGGACCATGCAATGGGTTTAAGAGAAACGAGTATCCATACAGCGGGTTTTATTTTTGCCATTACAGGTACTGCAACGGCCTTAACATTTATAAGCTGGGTTTTTACAAAAGACTGGCCTTTAAATATTGGTGGTAAACCGCATTTTGCTTTGCCCGCCTGGATCCCAATTACTTTTGAACTTACCGTGTTGTTTTCAGCTGTTGGTATGGTACTTACATTTTGTTACCTCTGCCAATTATCTCCGTTTGTGAAAAAGCATCATTTTAGCGCACGTGCTACAGATGATCATTTTGTAATGGTAATAGAATGTACAGATAAAACAAATGACAGCGAGGTGCAAAGCTTTCTGCAAAACGCAGGAGCAAAAGAAGTGAATGTGCAGGTGGCGGAAAGTGGTTGGTGGCTTGGCAGATATGATAAAGAGCAAAAACTTTATAGAGAAGAACTAGGATATTAATTGTAATCGATTTTTTTAATGGTCGCTGTGACCTTGAATGGTTAATAAAAGAATAATGAAAGTACTTACACATCTATTACAAATAACATTGGTAACTGCAGTGGTAATTTTTGCAAGTTGCGATAGCAAGCGGCAACCAGGCAAGACTTATATGCCCGATATGGCTTACAGTAGAGCTTACGAAAGTTTTGCAAACAGAGACAGCACAAAGTTCACCATGGATATGTATAAAAAGGGTGGTGATATGATCT
Source organism: Ferruginibacter sp. (assembly GCA_031416275.1). Classification (GTDB taxonomy): domain Bacteria; phylum Bacteroidota; class Bacteroidia; order Chitinophagales; family Chitinophagaceae; genus Ferruginibacter. The sequence continues at coordinate 61,259 of JANOTH010000119.1, forward strand.
TTTTTAACAACGTTCCACCAGCTGGAACCATCAAAAGAGGAGAATTGTTTCCGTACAGTTTACCTAATGATAGCAATGGTTATAAAATGAGTAGCATGGTACAAAATCCATACGATTCACTCGGAATGACAAAAGCACAGATGGATGAGGCAGGTAGATTGTATAACATCAATTGTGGAATTTGTCACGGTGCAGGTGGTGTGGCAAATGGACCGATAGCTGCAGGTGGATATGTAGGTGGTGTGGCAAATTTAACAGCAGATGCCTATGTAAAAATGGCTGATGGTACCATGTTCCATTCCATTACTTATGGTAAAGGTGTTATGGGTAGTTATGCATCGCAGGTTACGAGAGCACAGCGTTGGATGATTGTAAAATACATCCGCACATTGCAACCAAAAGCAGATTCAACAGCACCTGCAGTTGCAGCTACAAAAGATACTACAGCAAAAAAGATTTAATAAAGTATAAAAGAATATTTAAGCCCTATAAATTAGTATTAGATGAACAACAAACAATTTGAATTACCGGGAAGCTATAAAAAATGGACTTGGGGCCTTATCGTTGTAGGTTTATTAGCAGTGTTGTACGGTTTTATAATGTTTCATCCATTTGCTGCGCCCTCTCATGGTGAAGGTGGTGCTCATTCAGATGTAAATGGTACAAGGTTTTGGGCAGTGTTATTGCAAAACAGTGTTTATTGGTTGCTCACAGCAAATGCTGCAATGTTTTTTATATGTATTACCACTTTAGCAATGGGCGGTTGGCAAGTTGCTATGCGTAGAGTGCCCGAGGCTATTTCCAGTGTTGTGCCTGTTTTGGGTCTTATAACATTTATAATTTTATTGGCCATCGTTTTGGGTGGTCGCACAGATATTTATCATTGGTTAGATCCAAACCTTTACGTAAAAGGTACAGGTACTTTCGATAAAATTCTTAATGGTAAACATGGCTTCTTAAATCCTACCTTCTTTCTTGTATGGTCAGGCGTTTCTATCGCTTTATGGATTTTATTGGGTCGTAAAATGCGTTCTTTAAGTTTAAAGTCTGATGAAGAGGGACCAATGGATCATGTTCAGGCAAAAAAGTGGATTGATATAAACTTTACCTACGCATCTTACTTCATAGTATTTTTTGGATTAAGCGTTGCGTCAACGGTTCCATGGTTGTGGTTAATGAGTATTGATCCACATTGGTACAGTACCATGTACAGCTGGTATACTTTTGCAAGCACTTTCGTTTCAGGGCTTTCATTGATTGCGATATTCGTAATATTTTTAAAGAACAGAGGCCAGTTAGAATACGTGACAGAGGAACATTTGCATGATATTGGCAAGTTCATGTTCGCCTTCTCTGTGTTCTGGACGTACCTTTGGTTTGATCAGTATATGTTGATTTGGTACAGTAACCAGCCTGAGGAAACACGTTATTTTATTGATAGAATTGGTACCGCAACAAAAACAGGTCCTTACTACGGAATCTTCTTTTTCAACCTGGTTGTAAACTTTTTAGCTCCATTATTAATCTTGATGAGAAAGAGTTCTAAGAGAAACTGGACGGTAGTAACATTCGTAGCTGTTTTAATCATCTTTGGCCATTGGATAGATTTTTTCCAAATGGTAATGCCTGGCACAGTAGGTCCAAATTTTGAGTTGATGCCTTTCGAATTTGGAATTGCTTGTCTATTTATTGGAGTAATTATGTGGGGTGTTGGTAGCTATATAACGAAGCACTCTCTAATTGCGAAAAATCATCCTTTTTTAAAGGAAAGTATGATACACCACACTTAGAATCATCGTAAATTTATATACTGAAATATTTTGGGTTTTTAGTTGAAGTTAAGTGTCTCTTTTAAGAAAACGACAGGATAAAACGGCTGTTTCATCCACAAAAAATAAAGCAAAAGATGAAAGAATTATTTATTTTGGCAATAGTGATAATGGTCTTTGTGGTCATTTTTCAAATAGCAAAAGCAAGTGAATATGTAAGTGTGTTAAAAGGAGAAGAAAAAACACGCAAACAAAACAATAAAATAAATGGTTTTTTACTTGTTGCCTTTTTAATATTTGGGTTAATAGGTGTGTATGTATGTAACGAATGGTTTTTTCACAAAACACTTTTCCCACAAGGTTCTGCATCCGTTGAAGGAGAAAAAATTGATTTCATGTTGTACCTAACAATTGGTGTAACAGGTTTTATATTCATTATTACCCAAATTCTTCTTTTTTGGTTTGCGTTTAAATACCAGGAAAAAGAAGGTAAGAAGGCTTTTTTCTTTCCGCACAATACTAAATTAGAATTGCTTTGGACAACCGTACCGGCAATTTTTCTTACAATATTGGTTGTATTCGGTTTAATAAACTGGTTTAAAATAACTGGTGCGCCTCCTGACAACGCAATTACAGTTGAAATTACAGGTCACCAGTTTGCATGGGAAATGCGCTACCCTGGTAAGGATAATATTTTAGGTAAGAAAAATTATAGATTATATAACAAGCCTTCTGGCAATACATTGGGTGTAGATTTTGAAGATGTAAATAGCATTGATGATTTACATACACAGCAAATGCATTTACCCGTTGGTGTTCCCGTAAAATTAGTTATAGGCGCTCAAGATGTTATTCATGATGTAGGGTTGGTACATTTTAGGATGAAGATGGATGCCGTACCCGGTATACCTACCACACTTTGGTTCACGCCTAAGTACACTACAGAAGAAATGAAAGTGCGCACAGGTAATCCAAATTTTACCTATGAAATTAGTTGTGACCAGATATGTGGAGCAGGGCATTTTTCTATGAGAGGAATTATTGTTGTAGAAAAACCTGAAGAGTATAAAAAATGGATTGCAGATCAAAAACCTGAATACCTCACTTTGTATCCTGATAGAGATCCTAACAAAGTGGCTACAGATTCAACAAAAACATTAGCAGCGGTTCTACCCGGTAAATAAAAACATTAAAGCTTAAAATCACAAAAATGAGTAACGTTATAACATTGAATGAGGCGGCGGTTCAGCAGGATATTCACCACGACTCACACCTTGATCATCACCACAAAGAAACGTTTATTTCAAAATACGTTTTTAGTTTAGATCATAAAACCATATCAAAACAATTTTTGGTAACAGGTATAATTTGGGCAATTATTGGAGGCTTGTTCTCTGTGGTTTTCCGTTTACAACTTGGTTACCCTAACAGTACTTTCCCTTGGTTAGAAGATTTGTTGGGACACTGGGCAAAGGGTGGTAAAATTCAACCTGAATTCTACTACGCACTTGTAACAATGCACGGTACTATCCTTGTATTTTTTGTATTGACTGCAGGTTTAAGTGGAACATTTTCAAACTTTCTTATTCCGTTGCAAATCGGTGCAAGAGATATGGCTTCGCCGTTGCTTAACTGTTTAAGTTATTGGTTCTTCTTTGGTGCATCTGTAGTTATGATGTCTTCTTTGTTTGTTCAAACAGGTCCTGCAAGTGGCGGTTGGACGATCTATCCACCACTAAGTGCCTTAGGAGACGCTTCATCAGGAAGTAAAATTGGTATGGACCTTTGGTTGGTAAGTATGGCTTTATTTATTGTCTCTTCTCTTTTAGGAGGATTAAATTATATAACTACAGTATTAAACATGCGTACAAAAGGCATGAGCATGACGAGAATGCCATTGACAATTTGGGCGTTTTTCTTCACTGCAGTTTTAGGTGTATTGTCTTTCCCTGTATTATTATCAGGTGCTATATTGTTATTATTTGATAGAAATTTAGGAACGAGTTTCTTTTTGAGTGATATCGTTGTAGCAGGTAAAGTTTTACCAAACGAAGGTGGTAGTGCAATTTTATTCCAGCATTTGTTTTGGTTCCTTGGTCACCCTGAAGTGTACATTATTTTGTTACCGGCAATGGGTATGTCATCAGAAATTTTATCAGTTAACAGTCGTAAACCAATATTTGGATATATGGCGATGGTAGGTTCATTGTTCGCAATTACAATTCTTGCATTCTTGGTTTGGGCCCATCATATGTTTGTAACGGGGTTAAATCCTTTCTTGGGAGCATTCTTCGTGTTACTTACGCTGTTAATTGCCGTACCATCAGCTATTAAAGTGTTTAACTGGCTTACTACATTGTGGAGAGGTAATATTCGCTTTACGCCGGCTATGTTATTCGCAATTGGTTTTGTTAGTTTGTTTATCAGTGGTGGTCTTACAGGCATATTCCTTGGTAACTCAGCGTTGGACATTCACTTGCATGATACTTATTTTGTAATTGCGCATTTTCATATTGTAATGGGTGTTGCATCTTTCTTTGGTTTGTTTGCGGGTGTTTATCATTGGTTTCCAAAAATGTTTGGTAGGTTCATGAACAACACACTTTCTTATATCCACTTCTGGTTAACCATAGTTGGCGCTTACTTAATATTTTGGCCAATGCACTATGAAGGTTTAGCAGGTATGCCACGCAGATATTATGATTTCTCCAACTGGGAGTCTTTTAAAATGTTCGGTGGTTTAAATGAGTTCATAAGTATTGTATCTATGGTTGTATTTGCAGCTCAATTACTTTTCGTAATCAACTTCTTTTACAGCATTTGGAAAGGTAGAAAAGTTACAACCATGAATCCGTGGGATGCAACTACATTAGAGTGGACAACCCCAATTAGACCAGGACACGGCAACTGGGTAGGTGAAATACCTGAAGTGCACAGATGGCCTTATGATTATGCAAAAGAAGGTAAGGATGGTAAAGATTTTATTATGCAGACTGTGCCGGTTGGTGACGATGAGGAAAAGCATTAATTTTTTATAATTTGCTGATGTGCTTTTTTGCTACATACAAAAGCAAAAAGGCTATTCAGTTTTACGATGGATAAAATAGAAAATACCGGAATATCAGATTCTAAGTCTTTTGCGTTGGCAAGCAAGGTTAAAGATTATTTTCAACTCATAAAGTTTACTTTAAGCTTTATGGTGGTATTTAGTACAGTGGTTAGTTTTTTGATTGCGCCTTACGAACAGGTTTACACAAGACACCCATTGTTATCAGTTCTTTTACTTTTTGTTGCAGGGCTTTTTATAACAGGGTCGGCAAACACCATTAACCAGGTATTAGAAAAAGATACCGATGCCATGATGCTGAGAACAGCAAAAAGGCCTATCGCAAGCGGCAGAATGAGCGTTAACGAGGGTTATATTTTTGCTTTTTTGCTTGGTGTTTTAGGTACAGCAATGATGTGGTACTTTTTTAACCTAAACAGCGCCATAGTTGGTTTAGCAAGTTTATTTATATACGGGTTTGTTTATACACCCTTAAAAAAAGTAAATTCAATTGCAGTGCTTGTGGGCGCAATACCCGGAGCTTTGCCTTGTTTAATTGGTTGGGTTGCTGCCACAGATAATTTTGAAATTGGTGGTTGGATCTTATTTGCCATTCAGTTTATTTGGCAGTTTCCACATTTTTGGGCAATTGCATGGTTGGCCCATGAAGATTATAGCAAAGCAGGTTTTAAATTACTGCCAAGCGACAAGGGACCTACAAAATTTACAGCATTGCAAACAATTATGTATAGTGCAATGATGATTCCTGTTGGGATCTTGCCTTATTTCTACCATATTTCAGGCGTTACAAGTATGTGGATTTTGTTGGGATGTAATTTGTGGATGCTCTATATGAGTGTGATATTGTTTATAAAGATGGATAAGGCAGCTGCAAGAAAAGTGATGTTCAGTTCCTACTTTTATTTGATGGTTGTGTTTTTAAGCCTTTGGGCAGATAAAATAATTAAATAGTACCTATCACAGAAAATTTTTAATAATAAGGTATAAAAAGAATTGAAGTTTAAGGGTTTTGTTTACGAAATAAATACAATATGAATACCGTGGCGATAGAAAAAAAATCAACAAAAATACATCCACATAAATTTACCCTTTGGGTAGGTATTGGTAGTATTTTGATGATGTTTGCGGGCCTTACAAGTGCTTATATCGTTAAAAGAAACCAAGCAAATTGGCAAACGTTTGATTTGCCTGCGGCATTTTGGTATAGTACCGCAGTAATAGTTTTAAGCAGTTTCACATTAATGATGGCAGTAAGTTCTTTCAAAAAAAGAATGATGAGCCGCTATAGGCTGTTGATGGGGGCCACGCTTTTGTTAGGTTCGATATTTATTGTTTTACAGGTCGTTGGTTTTCAGCAATTGTGGCGTTTGGGCATTACTTTGCAAGGCAACGTATCCTATTCATTTTTGTATGTTATTGTTGGTTTACATGCGGTGCACGTAGTTGGTGGGGTAATTGCCTTAGTTGTTATGTGTTTGCAGGCTTTTAGAAGTAGCGTTAGAAATTACAGTATAATACCGGTAGAATTGATGAATACCTACTGGCATTTCGTAGATATTTTGTGGATCTATTTATTGGTTTTTTTAATGATGATAAAATAGCAGCAATTTTCCTGATTACATTGAATGATTTTTGTGAAATAGAGTGTAATTTTGACTTTCGGAAAGGGGAAAATAAACTTTAAATAATTTGGTACTAGTCTAGATGCTAGCTACAAATTAATTGATACTGAGAAAATACTAAGTTCTAATTATGTCGACAACAGCAATACCTGCAGGAACTAAATGGTGGAACGGTGGCAGAAGCCCGTTTAACGCCAGCTATGGAAAAGTAATGATGTGGTACTTTTTAATGAGCGATGCATTTACTTTTGGTGCATTTCTTATTAGTTATGGTACTATTCGTTTTAGTGTAAACGATTGGGCAGATCCTAATAAAGTGTTTAATTCCTTCCCTTTTGCTGGCCATGCTAACTTGCCACTTGCGTTTGTAAGTTTAATGACCTTTATTTTGATTTTTAGTTCGGTAACAATGGTATTAGCCGTGCACGAAGGGCATAACATGAACAAAAAGGGAGTTGAGAAATATATGATCCTAACCATTATTGGTGGTGCAGCATTTTTAAGTTGCCAGGCTTGGGAGTGGACGCATTTATTAACCGGTGAACATGTTACACTTTTGAATGATGGTACAATGACGGTTATGCCAACTACAGCAAGTTCAAATCCTTGGGGTTTGCCATTAGAACATGAAGCTATGCTTGCAGCGCTACAAAAAACGCCACACGATCAGCTAGCAAATATTGCATCAACAATTCATCATACAGGTACAGAGGCTGCGCATAATACATACGCAATGTCAGATCCTGAACTAATAAAAATGATTGGCAGTGCTGATATACACGCTACAAATGTTGGACGACCGGCCTTTGGAAGTTATTTCTTTGGGATAACAGGCTTCCATGGTTTCCATGTATTGAGTGGTGTGGTGATAAATATCATCATGTACATTAAAACTAAGCTTGGTCATTTCGATCAGAGAGGTCATTACGAAATGATAGAAAAAGCTGGACTTTACTGGCACTTTGTAGATTTAGTTTGGGTTTTCGTTTTCCTTTGTTTTTATCTTGTATAGTATGTAACATATAAATTACAAATAGGTTTACAAGAAAATATAAAATTATTAAAATTGTTATTTCTTCGTCTTGGTATTAAGATCTAACGTCTAACATTTAATTTATGAGCCAACATACCATATCACCCGAAATTACACATGCGCCTGATCACTCCCAGGGTACAGGAAGGATTTGGAAGATATTTTGGGTACTTTCTTTTCTTACAGTAATTGAGTTGGCGCTAGGATATTTCTTATATTTTAAAGGGGAGGATATTTCTCAAATTGTTGTATTAGGTACCAAAATAGTTATTGGTGTACTTACACTGCTCAAAGCATACTATATTGTTTCTGTTTTTATGCATTTAGGCGATGAAGTAAGAAATATGATCATGACAATTACAGTCCCATTGGTGCTTTTTGTGTGGTTTATAATTGCCTTTTTATGGGATGGCAATAGCTGGAAGAATTTAAGAAACACAAATGCAGGTAGTAAGCCCAATATAGAAAAAGTACAGACAGCACCCGTAAAAGCAGGAACGCTGAAATAGTAAAATAAAATTTATTGAAAAGCCATCATAAAAAAATGATGGCTTTTTTATTTCGTATTTAAAATAAAAAACTTTTCATTATAAATTATCTTTGCATCTAAGGCTGTTGGCAAACAGCCTGCGCATTAAATAAACAACAGTGAACAAAAAAGCCCTTCTCGCTCTTCTTTTGGCAATTATGCTGCCGCTTACAGGTTATTGGTTCGTAAAATATTACAGTAAAGATGCGGTAACGATGCCAGGCAAATATTTCTTTGATGATGTAGTTACAACGCCAAAAAACGGAAAGCTGTCTTCGGATACATTATGGCACAGCGTTAAAAATATAAACTTCACCAACCAACTTGGTAAAAAGGTTTCGCTAAATGATTTAAGAGGGAAAATTATTGTGATGAATTTCTTCTTTACAAGTTGCCCAACAATCTGCCCCGGTCTAGCTCGCAATATGAAACGCCTGCAAGATTCATACATTAAAAACGATAGTATTGTTCAATTTGTTTCTGTAAGTATAGATCCTGAGAGAGACAGTGTGCCACGCCTTAGAGCATTTGCTGATAAATACAATGCTAACCACGACAGCTGGTGGTTTGTTACAGGCGATAAAAAAGAAATATATGATTTTGCAATACAAGAAATGAAGGCGAATGTTGCAGATGTTGGCGCAGATACTGCCTTCCCACACACAGAGAACTTTTTTTTGTTAGATACCAATAGAATTATAAGAGGATGGTACAATGGATTTGATACCGTAAAGCTTGCAAAACTTGCTAAGGATATTCCGACCATTATGTTGGAGAGAAATAAAAAAGCGCCTTCAGTTTTCAGAGATTTTATTCCAATATTGCCTGTTATTTTCGTTGGCATTGGGCTCATCATCTTAGTAATGGCATTACTCAGCAGAAATAAAAAATTAAAACCACAATATTAATGTTACAACCATCGCTTGTAAAAAATGACAGCAAGGCCAAAGTTTTAATATGGACAGTGTCTATAATTGTGTTTGTTGCAGTCGTAATTCTAAGTAAAGTAAAATTAGTTTTAGACTTGCCTTTTAATGTGCATGTTTTTGCAACCATAAATGCAGTAATAAATTCTATTGTGGCAGTTTTATTGGTAGCTGGGTTGGTTACAGCAAAGAGCAAAAATTACGCAACGCATAAAAAAATAATGCTCTCAGCAATTATATTATCCGTTCTTTTTTTGGTGAGCTATATATGCCATCACTTACTTGCCGGCGATACAAAATATGGTGATCTTGACCATGATGGTGTTCTTAGCATAAATGAAACAGCTATGGCAGGGAGTGTAAGAATGTATTATTATGTTTTATTGTTAACGCACATTCCATTAGCAGCAATCATTCTACCTTTTATACTTTTTACTGCATACCGTGCGCTCACAGGAGAATACGAAAAGCATAGAAAGCTTGTGCGCATAACATGGCCTGTATGGTTTTTTGTTGCAGTAAGTGGTGTGGTGGTATATTTAATGATAAGCCCTTACTACAATTAATCAGCTGCTTCTTTATCAGCTTTTACCACTGCAATTTTATTTTTACCAAGGTAAGAGATAACAATGTTTATTGTATCGCCTACTTGCATGCCATCTTCAAACTCTATTTTGCTTTGTATTTTGTTGCCAATAATATTTAGGTAGATGCTGTGCGGCGCAACTTTGTAAACTTGTGCAGGAATAACAGTTTTGGCTTTAAATAATTTTACAGCCTGTTCAAATTCGGGGATGTAGTTGTTGTTAAAAAGAGATGCAAATATTTTTTCTTTCTTTTCAATATTTTCTAAAGAAAAAGTGACCTGTTCGTTTAGGTCAAGTTCTGCAGGTACAATTTGCCAGGGAGAAAAGGGAACGGGGAAAAACAGATAGCTGTCTATTTCTTTTACAAAATATTTGTCATCAACCATTTTTAAATAGCCAATAAATTTATTATTCAACAAGCTTTTATTTATAAGTACATCCAACGCATTGTTGTATAAAAATTCCATGCCCATAGCCATCATTCTATCGCCTCTGTCAGATAATTTTACCTGAAAACTAACTATATCGCCTACCATAAAATGATGGGTTTTTCTGATGAGCTTTTTCTCCTTCATTTCCTTCTGCACCTTTTCATCAATACTTGCACGAACCGTTTTCTTCTTATTGCCTTCCTCATATTCAACCATGGCGTATTGCTTATCATGGTTTATAAAAGCTATTGTCCCCTCTGTGCGTTGGCTCATGTTATGAAATTGTAGATGCAGAAAGTTGATGATTTAAAGAGATAATTCTAATGAAGGATCCCAAAAATACTTTTCAAAATTAATAATTGTCTCTTCTTGTACTTTTATTTTTTCTTTTAATAATAGTTCCTCCATTAAAGTTGGCGTTGCAAAATGATGTTTGCCGGTAAGCATGCCATTTCTGTTTACAACTCTGTGAGCAGGCACTTTAGGTAATTGCTGGTGCGCAGCATTCATTGCCCAACCCACCATCCTTGCAGATAATTTTGTACCTAAAAATTTTGCAATAGCGCCATAAGATGTTACCCTACCTTTTGGAATTTGCCTTACAACAGCATAAACATCTTCAAAAAATGTAAATGTATCCTTCGAAGCTTTTTTTTTATTTTCCTCATTTTCCAAAATATTTATATTAAAATATTAGAATCCTTCGCATCTAAAACAATTTCGTTTTGCAGTTGTTCATCAAAATTAGTAATTGTTTTAGGAAGCTTAAATTTTAAATAGTGTATTTTTTTGCTGCCTGCAATATCAAGGCTTTCATAATGTGTTTTTATGTTTAATTCGGCCGAATTAATAGAGCTCTTATATGCATCATCGGTATCTGCTAAAAAATCTATCCCTGCCATTAACGCAACTTTTTTAGTAAATCGGTAGAGATCTGGTGAGTCAGTTTTTAAATGTATAACGCCTTCAGCAGCTAAAACCTTTTTGTAAAGGCGTAAGAAGCGGGGATGGGTGAGTCTCTTTTTTGCTTTTGAGAGGCGCAATTGAGGATCAGGAAAAGTGATCCATATTTCATCTACTTCACTTTCGCTAAAATAGTCAGGCAATTTTTCTATTTGTGTCCGCAAAAAAGCTGCGTTTTTAATGCTTTCATCTAGAGCAGATTTGGCACCGATATACATTCTATTGCCTTTAACGTCTACTCCAATATAGTTTTGGTTTGGGTGAAGTTTTGCAAGGTTAACAGTATATTCACCTCTACCGCAGGCAAGTTCCAACACTATTGGGTTTTCATTTTTAAAATAATTCCTCCACATTCCCTGCATATTTTGTGGGTATTCTAAAACATTTTCGAACGCTTTTATTTGAGCAAAACGAAGTAACTTTTTTTGTGCCATTTGCTGCAAATATAAAAAGGATATGGGATGCTTATTGATAGAAAGTTTTCAATTAGCATATGTAGTGCAAATAAAAAACCCATCCAATTATTCTGAATGGGTTTTAATGCTGTAGGGGAAGGGTTCGAACCTTCACGAGGCAGTTAGCT
>JANOTH010000120.1:0-1510 GCA_031416275.1 Ferruginibacter sp.
CATTGTATTTCCTTTAATTGGCAAAAAATTAGATTTGACTGACACTCAATTTGGGCTTTGGTGTGCCGTAGCAATACACGACACAAGCTCTGTTGTTGGCGCTGCAAGCAAATATGGCGAACAGGCTTTGGAGATAGCAACAACTATAAAACTTGCCCGGGCGCTTTGGATTATTCCTATAGCTTTTCTATCTACATTTTTATTTAAGAATAAGAAAAGTAAAATCAAAATACCGTATTTTATTGGTTTGTTTGTTATTGCCATGGTTTTAAATTCTTACGTACCATTGGTTCAGCAGCATGGGCATTATCTTGTTGGTATTGCAAAAGCAGGGCTTACACTTACACTGTTTTTGATAGGCGCTGGCTTGTCAAAAAAAGTGTTGCAATCAGTCGGTGTAATGCCTTTAATGCAAGCTGGTATTTTATGGATATTAATTTCCTTTTCTGCATTGTGGGCTGTAACATCATTAATATCATAAGTTTTATTTTACGTTTTTGGTATTCTTTTATGCACATAAAAAAGCCGAGATTGTTCTCATCAAACTTTTGATTAAAACAATCTCGGCTAATTTTTTTTTTGAAAATATTATCTAATTTGACCCCTTAATTTTCCTCCGGGATTAACGATAGAATGTACATTTACATATACAGTTCCTGTACGAATCGAATCTGCCAATGTAGCTCTGATCGTTCTTATTTCCGTAGTATTAAAATTATTTCTTGTATCTGCAAGGTTAGAAATAATCGGCCCATTAGCACCAGTAGCACCAAAGTGTATGTGAGCAAACCTCAGCGTATCTGCAGCTTCTAAGTTAGTAATGGTGATTTTAGATATTAATCTGTTGTCTGCATCTATTCTTACAATAGCAACTCCGGTAGCAGTAGTTGTAACAGGTGTTGGTATTTCATTTTCACCTCTCAAATTTACCGAGTAAGCTTGTACTATATCTGCACCAATTTGTCCACGAACAAGCCCACCTGGTAACCTCGCCGAGTGAATATTTGCGTAAAAATCTGTAGAATTATTCTTAAGGCTATCAATAAGTGTTTGTCTAACTCCAACTGCCTTTGCTTCAACTGAAGCACCTGTGGTAACTATCGTGAAAGGCACTACTATACCACCATTGTTTACTGCGTCGCCAACATGAATATGCGCAGCTCTAATTGTATCTCCTGCGGCGAAATTGCTTAGTGTTGCCGTTAGCGTTACACTATTGTCAGAAAATATTTTAAGTGCTGCTGTTGTTGTTTCCGTACGCACATTCGCAGGGATTTCATTTGACGCACTCATTCTTACACTGTATTCTTTTACAACAGTTGGTCCAGGATCAGGGGTTGTTGTCTCATCTTTTTTGCATGCAGCTAATAATAGGACAGCAAAGCTAGATAAGGCAATTAATTTATAAGAATCTTTCATAATGTTTGTTTTTTGATTGTGAAGATAGCTAACAATCGTTAGTAAATGGTTTTGGTTTGTAAATTTTTATGACTCGTTTATAAGTGTTATA
>JANOTH010000121.1:0-1916 GCA_031416275.1 Ferruginibacter sp.
TTTAAGCGCAATACTTGGGCTTTTATTTGTTCAAATTGTTTCTTCACTGCGGCTGCATCATCATAACTAAAGCCATGTCTTTCGGGCGTTACACGCAAGCCCATTAAAACAGTTAAACCATATTTTTGTGCCGAGTCAAGAATCTTGTTTCCATCTTTGCTATCCCATGTGCGAATAGAATTTCCGCCGCAGGCAACCAGTTGTTTTAAATGGCCACTGCCACCGGCGCCCTTCACAAAATAGGGAACACCATTTCTTATTAATTGCCAGTTGTTATTTTCCTGTTTTACAATTGTTTTTATTGGTTGATAGGAGGTTTGCGCATGGCTCACAAAAAAAGCAAATACAAGTGTAATAAGACAAAATGCAGGTTTAAATATTTTCATTGTACAATATTAATAATTCAAATTAGACAATAATTGCGCAGAAAGAATGTTGGAAGAGAAAAAATATAAAGACCATTTATAGTTCGTGGTTAAATTACTTTTTGTCACAGCGGGGTTTTCACAAGCATAAATCCTGTAGTATAATAAAGCCATCAGTGAAACCCCGATGGATAAATGAACGCTGAAGTATTGTAATCTATAACTCTAAGATTTTACATCCTGTTTTTTCCCCTACCTGTGGTTAGCGGTTCACGCAGCACATCAATATAACGAAGTGAGTTTTCAAAGAACAAAAAAGCACTTCCCACTATAAGCTACCTGCTTAAAATACCAACTTCATTTTTCGGTACAGTTTTAGCCTATTCAAGTTTCATTACTCACTTTAAAAACAGCCAAATGGACCACGAAAAAAAAGTAACTACAGAAACAACCACTACAGATCATTCCGGTGAAGGCGATACACATACCGAGCATACCGAAAAGACCGTTACCACCGAAAAAGTAGTACCCAAGCCTGAACCCAAAGTAATCGAAGTAACTACTGTTACTGAACACCGGGAAACAACAACCGAAGACTGATAAAAAATTAATAATTATTGCCTTGCTTTTTTAGCAAGGCTTTTTTATTGCCCCCTTAGTATTAAAATTTTTTATTGTATCACAATTAAATGCATGCCTAATCCATAAATTTACAGCAGCAATGTAACCTCGGTAAAACCAACTTTTAAAAACAGAAGCACATTGTTTATAAAAATCATAAAAAGCAACCCTATGAAACTCGAAATTTTACTGTTACTTATTTGTACCATCTCCTGCACCGCTACCAAAAAAACAACCATCCCTGCATGGATGCCCTACGACGAAACAGGTGAACTCGCCAACAATGCAAAGAATGAAAATACCAGGCTACGATACAAATTGATTCAGTCAAAAATTCTCGATAAAAATGAGCTCTGGAAAAATATAGCCCCGCAACTAAAAGGCTTTACAGAACAGGATTATGAAGCGCTTAAGCCATTGATACTTGAGCAAAATATTCCAACCCTGCAGGCGCACATTGCATCGGGCAAACTTTCTTACGAAAAACTAACGCAATGGTATCTTTTCCGCATTGTAAAATTTGAAAACGATAAAACCAAGGCCCTCAATAACATCATTGCCGTCAATCCAAATGCAGTGGGTGAGGCCCGCAAAAAAGACCGCAATAAAAAAGCAGGCGATCATTCCGTTTATGGAATGCCCATCCTGTTAAAAGACAATATTAATACCGCAGGTATGGCTACCACGGCAGGTGCACATGTTTTTGTAAACAACAAAACAGGCAACGCTTTTATTGTTGACAGGCTGCAGGAAAAAGGTGCCATCATATTGGGCAAAGCAAACCTAAGTGAGTGGGCCAATTACCTTTGCCTCGAGTGCCCCAATGGCTACAGTGCAGTGGGCGGACAAACACTTAACCCTTACGGCAGAAAAATATTTGATACCGGTGGTTCCAGCGCCGGCAGCGGCTCTACTATGGCAGCCAATTAT
>JANOTH010000122.1:0-2108 GCA_031416275.1 Ferruginibacter sp.
GGTTTTAACCATCAAGTGCAGTGGGGGGGATATCCAATAAAGCCATACACAGAAAAAGAAACTGGGCGGCTTATCTCGAATTTTGGAAACGATTTCAAAACATACTTAAATGTTGTTACCGGAGTTAGTCTAAATACTAAAGGAGGCCTTGCCTTAGATGGTGTACCTTTAAATGAAGCTTGGAATAGATCTGGAAATCATTTAGGAACAGTTGATTTCGCAACGGAAATTAACTTCAAACATTTTGATTTATTTATGTACCGACAGAGCATTTATGAAGATGGGTCATTATTTTTTTTAAATAATATAAATGACGGTTTGTTTGGTTTGTCATTATCCAGAAAGAACATTCATAAGGGAATTACCAAAGTTTGTTTTGAGTATCTCAACACGACAAATCAAGGTGGAAGTCGATATGTTGACGATATTTCACAGTTAAGAGGAAATGATAACTATTTTAACAATGGAATCTATGAAAATGCGTGGACTTATAATAAAAACGTTTTAGGAACCCCATTAATGACACAGTTAAATCAAATAAACAATGGGTTGATTAGTAAATATATTATTTCTGATTTACCGAATTCATACATTATTAATAATAGAATCCAAGGATATAATATTTCTATTTCTGGAAAGGTACAAAAAATGAATTTTACTGCTAAAGTCCTTTGGAGTTATAATTTAGGACTTTATGGCACACCCTTTTCTGCCAATCAATTTTCTTTCTTACAACAAATTAACTATCAACTGCCAAAATATACTTTAGTATCAAGTCTATCAGTAGACAAAGGGGATTTATATGCTAATAATTTAGGATGCTATTTTGGCATACGGAGAACTTTGTTCTAATCCATCTAATTGTTCGTAAATAGAATTATTACTTATGTATTCGGGTATAATTCTTTTTAACTCTGATACAATATCAATATTATCCATTTTCGATAATATCACTTCTAATTGTTTTAAAGATAGAGATAGGGTATCAAAATCTTCAGTAATTACTTTAGCAATCATTATTTTATTATGATAGGTTGGTATTGTATTTTCATTGCTGTGTAATAACTCTTCAAATAATTTTTCTCCGGGCCTTAATCCCGTGAAAGTTATGTCAATATCACTACCCAAAACTAAGCCTGATAATTGAATCATTTTTTTTGCTAAATCTACAATTTTGACAGGATCACCCATATCAAAAACATATACTTCTCCTCCTTTGCCCATTGTCCCCGCCTCCAATACTAATTGGCATGCTTCTGGAATAGTCATGAAATAACGAATAATATCTGGATGAGTAACTGTAAGAGGACCTCCACTTTCAATTTGTTTTTTAAACAATGGAATCACCGAGCCATTTGAACCTAATACATTACCAAATCGAGTGATGATAAATCGAGTATTGTTCCCATGATCTCTATTCAAGCCTTGCACATACATTTCTGCCAAACGCTTAGTTGCCCCCATGACATTGGTTGGGTTAACCGCTTTATCAGTTGAGACCATCACAAATTTTTCAACACTATACTTAGAAGAAAGGTTCGCAATAACTTTTGTGCCAAAAACATTAACTTTCACTGCATTATAAGGGTTCTTCTCCATTAAAGGAACATGTTTATATGCTGCAGCATGAAAAACAACTTGAGGCAATTCTTCTTTAAATAACTTCTCAATTATTTTTTCATTAGATACATCTAATACTTCTACCCTTATATTCGGCAATATGGCACCTACATCCATCCGTATTAATTCAGTCTCTAAATCATATAAAGCTGATTCGGCTTGGTCAATCAAAATTAATTTATTTGGAGAAAACTTTATCAATTGCCTTACTAACTCACTTCCAATAGAACCCGCAGCACCTGTTACTAATACTCTTTTATTTGTAATGAATTGCTTAACTAATTTATTGTTTATGGAGATGGATTCTCTTTCTAATAGATCTTCAATTTTAATATTTTGAATTTGATTAATACTAAGTTCACCATCCATCCATTGACTAACAGGAGGAATCGTTTTGATAGTAACATCATGGAATAAAAATTCTTCAACAATTTTAGCTTTTCTAACGGGTGAAATTGATTGAATAGCAAAAATAACTTCAATTGCAG
>JANOTH010000123.1:0-3582 GCA_031416275.1 Ferruginibacter sp.
GCAGTCAAATTAATATTACGAAATTTTGGATCGCTTATGACTCCATAATAAGGGTCTTGTTGCCCCCATTTTTCCCATGCCTTATCTGTACTACTATCTTATGTTTACTATTGCTTAGAAGAGTTTATTATTAATTTATAAATATTCTCAATTATAAATTTAGATAATTTCTCATTGTAAAAATCATTAATCCACTACACTGTTGCATAAGTAAAAAATGAATTATATTTACTATTCAGGCGTATTTAATTTAAACTCAATTATAAGTTCAATAGTTCCCTAGAGACAAAGTTTCTGTTCTATTAATAATCTATAGGAGACGCTAAGCTTACTATCACGATATGTTACGGCTGCAGCTCTTTTATTTTTTTTCTTGCATTTTAAAAAAAATAAATGTGTTGCAAGTGCGCTGGTTTACAAAAGCCATGACAAAAAAAATGACTGCAACACCGCAAAGCAGCCCGCCTTTGGGTCTGCACGCCGTGCCTATGCGTTGGCTTTTGTATATTTGTTTTGCAATGGATTTGCTAAAAGATATATTTATTAATCTTCTCTCGGATAGTATCTGGGCTATTGGTAGTTTTCTGTTGGCTAAATTTCTGTTTTTAAAAAAGACTTTTCTGTTCCCTTATAGAAAACAAAATCTCCAAAAAAGATGCTCGATTGTTTTTAAAGCAACTAATAAAAAAAACCTTTTTTTTAATTCGGGATCATGACCGGATTCGAACCCCGTACTGATAATGCAGATCACTGTATAAATTAGTCTATAGATTTTGGTGAAGCATTTTTTTAGGTTCGAAAAATTTACTAAAGGCATACTTTAGTTAATTCGAACCCTCATTTTTTGGTTCGATTAAAGACCGGTCGCACATAAGCCAACCGGACTCGAACCGCTCTTTATTTTCTATCCAATCGGATGATGTTTTTCTATGTCCTCAATCATGCCATCCATTTTATTTACTAAAGAACTTTCGGTGCTGCTTACATTTCGCAGGATCAACTGGCTAAAGCCATTGGCGCTCATGCGCCGGTTATTGGCCGCTAAGAACGCAACGAGGTTAAACCTTCTATTGAAGTGGCTACTAAAATGGCTGAAGTCTTGGGGTTTCCTTAGACTATTTAGCTGGGCTTGCTGAGTACGAACTTGACAGCAACATCACTAAAAAAAATACTTGCTATACAAGCCCTTAACGAGAACGATAAAGCAATGCTTTTTAATACCATTGATGCATTATTGAGAGATGCCAACGCTAGAAAAACATACGCATAAAAAAACCGCTACACTTAGGATGTAACGGGTCTAATTGATTTATTTTTTTACTCTTTTGGCAATTTCTTCTCTATACCATTTATTAACTTTTGAGTTATGTTTATTTAGAAACTCGTTTATTTTTTCTAAATCTGCAAATTTTAGCCTCTCAATCAAATAGACCTTACCAACAATCGACAACTTGTTTTTGTCAAAAAGGCTATTAGAAAAAGTTGTTTTATACTCTGCATCTACGACGTTATTTGTTATTTGATTAAAAGTATTATCACTATTTTTTTTCAAGAGATTGTAACGAATAACCACAGAGTTTTCTGTACTATCGAGGTAAATTGGAGCTAGATCATAAAAACAAAAAAAATCTTCCTTGCCTTTACTCATGATCGGTTCGTCGTGAAAAATATTATATATATAAAACTGAACTGAATCATTAATTTGAGATAGCTTGTAAAAATCTATCTCTTTTTTTGTTTCTATAATTCTATTCATTAATACACTAGTATCAATTTTAGATTTTATACTTAATTCTTCTTTAAATTTCTTGTCGGAACTTACACAGCCGTATATGGTGAGTATAATAAAAACGACTGTATAAATAAAACAAGCTTTCATAAATTTATTTTATTTTCCTATCTACTTTTATTTCTTGATATGGGTCATTAGTGTATAAGAAAATAACTTCCGAACTAATAACAGCCAATCTGTAGCCACTATTACCTGCTAAATTATAATCTGATTGAGATGGTCTTAAATTTGGTTTTACAATCAAATTAAATATATTATTTCCTGCCTTTTTCGTCTTATATCTAAAATCAAAATTAATCCCTGGATGTGTATGTGCACTTGACACCTTGTTGTTTTCCCATGGCAATGGTAAATTTTGTGAGTTTAGGGAAAAACTAGTACGGAAGTTACTTGACAATCCCATTGTAACAATTCCATTCTGGAGAATTAGATTTGCTTCAACTTCTGCACCTTTAGGACTGAATGATTTTAGATTAATATTTCTGCCATTTAAAGTTCCGCTCTTCAAATCTGAAAAGTTTAGATAACCTACATCGGTACTAAATCTTGTTGCATTATACTTTGATCCATTATTATCATAAAATTTAAACATTGAACCTACATCATATAAGGTGCCATACTTTTCAAAGCCGAAAATTGATCCGTTTTCTAATTGGCTCTCAAGCATATTTTGTAAATTTTTATCGCTTTTCTTAGAATCATTTCCATTAAGAAGTTTTCTAACTTCTTCTACCTTATTTGCTTTTACTACTAACGCCTTATTACCTTTCTCACCATAAGTAGTTCCAATTAACTCACCTGTTTTATCGGAATATGCTCTTGTAGTATCACCGTTAGCATCTGTATTCCAAATTGGATTATTTTGAAAAGTAGCATAGGGGCTAACAGATATTTCAGGTCTTGGATCCACATTCCATCTCCTTCCTATCCTACTATCGTATTCCCAAAATAATGCCGTCGTATTTCCTACAATAACATCGTTTGATTTCTCTTGTCCATTAAATCCGTACCTGTACCCATTTCCGGCGGAGTATTTTCTCCCTGGCAATTGCATACCGAACGGATGATAGTCATTACGCTACAGTGCCCACCAGTATTAATTCTCAAAGAACTTATTATTTGTAAATTAGTAAAATCTTACCAAAAACGGCCTTTTTTTATTAAAAAAACTAACAAAAATGACTGCTAAAGAATACGCACTTTTACCACTATTTGAAAAGTTTTTAAAAGACAGCAGCAAGGGCAAAAGGCTAAAGGCAGACGGTACTAAAATTAAAAAACAAACGATAAATAACTACCAGTATGTTTTAAAATATTTGCACGAATATGAGACTCAATTCAATACCACACTGCGCATAAAAATATTTTCAGCAAACAATAAACGTACTTTCCTAGCAGAGCGTAATTACTGGAAAAAGTTCTACTTCGAGTTTACAAATTTTCTCTACAACAAGAAGAACTGTTTTGATAATTATGTGGGGGCAGTTATAAAAGTGATCCGCATCTTCTTTAATTATGTAAACAAAGACCTTGGGATAGCCACCGGCGATTTTTATAAAAGCTTTTACGTTTGTAAAGAAGAGGTACCCATTATTACTTTGTTGCCTGAGCAATTGCAATTTCTAATTAACGATACAGACTTCCACAGCTCACTCTCTGCGTCATTACAAAAAACAAAAGATGTTTTTGTTGTTGGCTGCACAATAGCGCTTAGGGTATCCGATCTATTTTCCTTAAAGTTTACTGATATTGAAAAGAGGGCAGACGCCTTTTACCTTCCTGTAAAAACT
>JANOTH010000124.1:0-2907 GCA_031416275.1 Ferruginibacter sp.
GGGTACCAACAAAATGGAACACGTTTTGGTGCGTTTGGTTTAAACACCCACAAGGCTGCCGAAGATGCAGGACTTGTATTAGAAGTAAAGGCACCAATGCCTCAAACACCCGGAATGGTAAGTGCATTAGATAAATACTTGCAAACTACTTTTTCTAAAAAAAAGTAATTTCATCTTCATAAATTTATTAAGCGGCTTAATTTTAGCCGCTTTTTTTATTTAAATCAAACGTTATGAAAAACGAACTTTCTTCAGAGAGCAGTCCATATTTATTGCAACATGCGCACAACCCTGTTCATTGGCAACCATGGGGTAAAAAGGCTTTGCAAATTGCAAAAGAATTAAATAAGCCGATATTGGTAAGTATAGGCTACTCTGCTTGCCATTGGTGCCATGTAATGGAAAGAGAAAGTTTTGAAGTGGAAGAAACTGCAGCCATCATGAATGAGTTTTTTGTTAATATCAAAATAGATAGAGAAGAAAGACCCGATATAGATCATATTTACATGGATGCAGTGCAGGCTATGACCGGAAGCGGGGGTTGGCCGCTAAATGTTTTTCTTACGCCAGATGGAAAGCCTTTTTATGGAGGCACCTATTTTCCACCGGTGAAAGCATTTAACAGGGCATCTTGGACGGATGTACTTTTAAACCTGGCAGATGCATGGAAAAATCGTAGAGATGAAATGGAAGAGCAGGGAACTAAGCTTATTGAACATCTGGAAAAATCAAATAATTTAGGCACCATAAAAACAGCTGCTTTAGGTGTAGATGTTTTAAGTGGGCTTACAAAAGAAGACTGTATTGTAATTAAAAATAATTTACTCTCAATTGCCGATACTACTGATGGGGGTTTCGGTAAAGCGCCTAAGTTCCCCCAAACATTTTCCATTAACTGTCTTTTGCAATGTGCCTATTTTTTAAAAGACGACGAAGCACTAAGGCAAGCAGAATTATCAATTACCAAAATGCTTAATGGAGGTATTTATGACCAGCTTGCCGGTGGGCTATGCAGATATAGCACTGATGACGAGTGGCTGGCACCACATTTTGAAAAAATGCTTTATGACAACGCACTTTTTTTGACCACATTATGCAATGCGTTTTTGCTCACAAAAAAAGAAGTGTATAAAAATGCAATTGAAAATCTATGCAACTTCATTTTTTTAGAAATGAAAGATAAGGATGGTGGTTATTACGCTGCTATTGATGCTGACAGCGAAGGAGTAGAAGGCAAATTTTATGTTTGGGATAAAATTGAAATAGAAAATATTTTAGAAAATGATGCTGTTTTATTTAATAGTTATTACGATGTTTCTGAAGAAGGAAATTGGGAACATAAAAATATTTTACGTGTTTTAAAACCACTCGATATTATTGCGAAGGAATGTGAAATTGATTTAGAAAGAGCAACTGAAATCATTGAACAATCAAAAAATAAATTATTGGCTGCAAGAGGAAAAAGAATTCGGCCGGGAACTGATGATAAAATTTTGTTTGGATGGAATGCGCTGCTCATAACTGCTTTCTGTAAAGCTTATGCTGCTTTACAAAATGATAAATATAAAATAGCAGCAATTAAGTTGTATAATTTTATTGAGGAAAAATTTTGCAGCAAAAATGATGAATACTATCATACCTATAAAAGTGGAATTGCAAAATATCCTGCATTTTTGGATGACTACACTTATTTTGTAGATGCGTGCATTCATCTACAAGAAATAACAGCCGATGAAAAATATTTACACAAGGCAAAAAAAATTACAGACTATCTTTTTCAAAACTTTGAAGACATAGAGAGCCCTTTTTTCTTTTTTACGAACTTTAAACAAGATGATATTGTTGTACGAAAAATTGAAATATACGACGGTGCCACGCCATCTGCAAATGCGATGATGGCAAAAAATTTAACCTACCTCTCCTATGTTTTCAATAAAAGAGAATGGTACCTAAGGGCCACAACTATGATAGATTCCCTCAAAACTATCATAATAAAACACCCCGGTTCTTTTGGATTATGGACCTCTACTGCTATCAATACAGCTGTAGGTTTCAACGAAATAGTTATACTCGGCACAGCTATGATGCCAGCAGTAAAAGAAGTGCTGCTTGAATATTTACCAAATAAAATATTACAAGCAAATTTTAACAGTTCTGATATGTTTTTATTAAAGGACCGCCCAGTTTTAGAAGATTTATCTATATATTTATGTATAAATAATGCATGTACGCCACCATTACAAAATGTGAATGAACTAATGGCTCAAATACAATTGCAAAGTTTTTAACATTTATTAATCACAATATTTACAAAAAAGGGTCGTTTAGTAAAAAGCAGAGCAATAGTTATTTCTAAGAAAATTAACATTGTTCATTGATATGTTGTGTTTTTCCAAAATGAATTAGTAATATATTTGCTAGCACCCTCAAAGTTAAAAAAATGAATAATCGGTTATTGTGCTCAATTGCAATCGTCTCTGTAGCCCTCTCTGCAGCCAGTTGTAAACTTATAAGCGGAAAAGGGAAATCTGGCACAATGCCAAATGATGGTCAATTACACGGTGTAGCACCGGGTAAAGCTTACAATTTAACAAAACCACCAGGCATGGTGTATGTACCTGCAGGCACATTTCATATGGGGCCAAGCGATGAAGATGTAAACTATGCTTATACGGCAAGAAACAAACAAGTTTCAATAAGTGGATTTTGGATGGATGCAACCGAAATTACCAATAATGAATACCGTGAATTTACTAATTGGGTGAGAGATTCAATTGCAGCAAAGCTGATGGGCTATGTTAAGCAGGGTGCTGACGGAAATGAGTATATTGATTGGAAAAAAGCGAGCGCAATAAAATACGGAGATAAAGCAACTTTTGAAAAGATAGACGCAATTGTAGTTTCGGC
>JANOTH010000125.1:0-7182 GCA_031416275.1 Ferruginibacter sp.
ATTATTTTATTGTTATCAACCGAATGTTAATATTTAGGAAACAATTAGTATTTCTTTTACTTAATTAGTAAACAATACAACGGTAACTATTTAAATAGGAATTTGTTTGTAGTAGAATACATGAATGAAGACTTTTTATTCTACTTAATCTTAGATTTTATTTCCTGCAACTTCAGCAAAGCCTCTACAGGCGTGAGTCTGTTGATATCAACTGTTTCTAAAATAGATCTGATCTCTTCAAATGTAACGGAGTGTGCATCAAAAATATTCAATTGCATTTTGGGCATGGCAAGCTGCTTCATTTTCTTTTTTATGTCATCAGTTGTTTGTGTTTCATTTCCATCTTTATTTTTCTCTTCTAACAGCAACAATATTTCGTTCGCTCTATCAATTAGTGCAGGAGGCATACCCGCCATGCGTGCTACATGAATACCAAAACTGTGAACACTTCCGCCGGGCGCAAGCTTCCGCAAGAAAATAATCTTATTACCAACCTCTTTATTGGTAATATGAAAGTTTTTTATTCGCTCGAATTTGTTTTCTAGTTCATTTAATTCATGGTAGTGTGTTGCAAACAATGTTTTAGGAGTGTGAGGGGATTGGTGTAAAAATTCTGCAATACTCCATGCAATCGAAATGCCATCGTAGGTTGATGTTCCCCTTCCAATTTCATCGAGTAAAATTAAACTACGAGCTGTTAAGTTATTGATGATGCTTGCGGTTTCATTCATCTCAACCATAAAAGTGCTCTCACCACCTGTAATATTATCTGATGCTCCTACCCTCGTAAAAATTTTATCTGTCAATGGAATTTTTGCAGAAGATACCGGAACAAAACTTCCCATATGCGCCATCAAAGTTATGAGAGCTGTTTGCCTTAGAATTGCGCTCTTACCACTCATATTCGGACCTGTAAGAATGATCAGCTGATTGGTAATATTATCCAGCACAATATCATTGCTGATGTAGGTTTCGCCTTGCGGCAAATTTCTCTCAATAACCGGATGCCTACTATCTTTCAACTCCATTTCAAAACCATCATGAAGCTCTGGTTTTTTATAATTAAATTGCAAAGCATTGCTTGCAAAACAACCCATACAATCCAGCACCGCCATTACATGTCCATTCACTTGCATAGGAGCAATATAATCTTGCAACTCATTTAATAGTTCTTGAAAAAGCTGCTGTTCTATCTGATTAATCTTATCCTCTGCACCAATAATTTTTTCTTCGTAAACCTTTAGCTCCGGCGTAATATAACGCTCCGCATTTGCAAGTGTTTGCTTTCTTATCCAGGTATCAGGCACTTTTGGTTTATGCAGATTTGTTACCTCTAAATAATATCCAAAAACATTATTGAAACTTATTTTTAAAGAAGAAATTCCTGTGTTGATGGCTTCCTTTTGTTGCAGCTCTAGTAAGTAATTTTTGCCGCCACTGGCGATGTTTCTCAGTTCATCTAACTCTACATGAATGCCTGGTGCAATCAGTCCACCCTTACTTGCTATGGCAGGAGGATTCTCATTTATTTGTACAAGAATTTTTTCTAAGATGTAATGGCAACTGTTAAGCGAATCACCCAATCTTTTTAAGTAAGTATTTGAGGTAGATGAACAGATTTTTTTTATTTCTTCTGTCTGCTGTAACCCTCTTGCCACCTGTAATACTTCCCTTGGATTAATCTTTTTTAATGGCACTTTTGCAGCAAGTCTTTCAACGTCACCTGCAAGTTTGATATGTTTACTTACTTGTAATCTAATATCCGTTTCTTTTATAAAAAATTCAACAGCATGCAACCTTTCATTTATTTTGATGAGATCATTCAATGGCATCAACATCCATCTTTTCATCAACCTTGCGCCCATTGGCGAAACGGTATTGTTCAATGTTTTAAAAAGACTGCTGTTTTCGTTTGTAGAAATCAATTCTAAATTTCTGATGGTAAAACGATCCATCCACAAATGCTCCTCTTTATTTATTCTTTGCAGAGATGTTATATGCTGAAGATTTGGATGTTCGGTATCTTTTAAATAATGTAAAATGGCTCCTGCTGCTATTATTCCCGCAGTCATTTCTTCTGCACCAAAACCTTTTAAACTATGTGTGCCAAAATGTTTCAGTAATATTTCATTCGCATACACGTCAGCAAAAATCCACTCATCTAAAGTGTAAGTAAAAAAAGAATTACCGTAGGTTTCTTTAAAATATTTTTGTTTGTTTCTTTGAAAAATCACTTCTGCAGGTTGTAAACTTTGCAATAATTTATCAGTATACTCTTTATCGCCTTCAGCAATAAAAAATTCGCCTGTTGATATATCTAAAAAAGAAATTCCTGTTTTATCATCCGTTATATGAAGGGCTGCTAAAAAATTATTGTTGTTGTGCTCCAGTAATTTGTCACTTGTGGCAACACCGGGTGTAACTAACTCTGTGACGCCTCTTTTTACAATTCCTTTTGCGGCTTTTGGGTCTTCTAGCTGGTCGCATATAGCAACTCTGTAACCAGCCTTTACCAGTTTGTGCAAATAAGTATCCAATGCATGGTGTGGAAAACCAGCGAGTTCCGCTGATGCTGAATTAGCTCCGTTGCGTTTGGTAAGCGTTATGCCTAAAACCTGAGAAGTTATAACCGCATCCTGCCCAAAAGTTTCATAAAAATCACCCACACGAAATAACAAAATTGCATCAGGATATTTTGCCTTGATTGCATTGTGCTGAATCATTAAAGGGGTTTCTGAAGCAGTTTTGGCCATGGGGGAACAAAAATATTGATTTTGAAGTTGTTTATCGATTTGTTTATAAACAGGTTATCATCAAATTACATTAACATTTATTTGCAAAAGCTGGCTTAATCGTTTCTTACAACAGATAGTCTATCACTTATATTTGCATTTTTAAAATAAAAAAATAACATGAAGAAAATATTTACAGCATTGATGATTATGGTTGGTGGTTTTTTAACTGTTGCTGCACAAGCTCCAAAAGGAATGGGGAAAAGCGATCCTGATGCAAAAAAGATATTGGATGCAGTAAGTTCAAAATTTAAAACTTTTAAAACTGTACAAGGAAAGTTTTCTTTAAAAATTGAAAACGCTTCAGGAAAGGTACTAGGAATAAAAACTGGTAACGTTTCAATGAAAGGCAGTAAATACCGCATTAGTGTTACCGGGCAGGAAATATTTTCTGATGGCAGTAATATTTGGACGCTTGACAAAGCATCTAAGGAGGTTACCATTAGCAAAATTGATCCATCTGCCAATAGTTTAACACCGCAAAAGCTGTTCACTAATTTTTATGATAAAGATTTTCTTTACAAATTGAATGGTACAACTAAATCAGTAAGCGAAATTGAATTGACTCCAATAGACAAGACAAAGCCGTTTTTCAAAATTCTATTATTTGTAGATAAAAATTCTATCAATACCACAAAACTTTTTGAAAAAACAGGGAATAAGTATACGTACAGCACCACAAGCCTTACTCCAAATGCTGCTGTGCCTGATGCAACTTTCGTATTTGATGCCAAAAAATACCCAGGTGTAGAGGTGGTGGATTTAAGATAAGTATATTAAAAAAAATAGTAACATTTTACATAAAAACGACATCTGTAATGGATGTCGTTTTTTGTTTCTTTCACTTTCTATGTAGGCTATTTTATTCCTAATATTAACTTACTACACGAAATTGGTTTAACGAGTACGTTTTAATATCTTTAACACCAACTTTTTACAATTTTGCCTGTTATGAAAAAAAATTTACTCTCTTTTCTAATTCTTTTTGCAGGGTTAGCTACAAATGCACAACGCCTATTAACCTGGTCTCCCGAATTTCCGCAAGAAAATGCAAACCTTGTAGTTACTGTAGATTGTAATAAAGGGAATCAAGGCCTTCTCAATTTTGAAGGGGGTAGTTCCGCAAACGTTTTCGTACATGTGGGAGTGATCACAAATCTCAGCACAAGTTCATCAGATTGGCGTTATGTTCCCTTTGCATATGGAAGTACAAATCCTGCTGCTAGAGCTACACAGCTCGGGGGAAACAGGTACCAATTTACTATACCAAATGTGCGCACATTTTTTAATGTACCCGCAGGCGAAACCATCATTAAAGTAAATTTTATTTTTAGAAATGCCTCAGGTTCAATAAAACAAGTAAATTCTGATGGCAGTGATATGTATATTCCAGTGTATGCTGCAGGTCAATATGCTGTGCGGCTTAACCTTCCTCCATCAGAGCCACGTTTTATCCCATGGCTAGAACCGATAAATGTAGCTGCTGGCTCTGTAGCGGTGGCCGCAGTCGCTTCCTCAGCGTCTAACATGGAAATAAAATACAACAATACCGTACTTAGCACTAACGCATCTGCCACTAGCCTAACAGGCACTGCTACTTTTGGTACAAATACATGCGAACAAAACATTGTAGCCAATGGCACATTAGGCGCAAGCACAAGTACTGACACTGCGAAGTTTTTTATTACACCAACTGCTACTGTTGCTCCACTACCAGCAGGATTGCAAGATGGTATAAATTATAATTCAAACACATCAGTTACTTTGGTTCTTTATGCTCCCTCTAAAACAAATGTTGTAGCTATAGGCGATTTTAGTAACTGGCAGTCTCAGTGTGCATATCAAATGACAAGAACACCGGATGGGAACAGGTATTTCTTGACACTAAATGGACTTACGCCAGGTCAAATCTATAAATTTCAATACTTAGTGGATGGTACGATTAGAACCACCGATCCTTATACTGAACTTGTGCTAGACCCGAACAATGATCAATTTATTCCTGCAGCAAACTATCCTAACATGCCGGCATATCCGACCGGGCTTACAACAGGTATTGTGGGAACATTTCAGACCGCTGCACCGCAATACACTTGGACAACTACATCTTACACAAGGCCAGATAAAAAAAACCTGGTAATGTATGAAATGCATTTAAGAGATTTTCTTGCAGTTAGCAACTGGCAAACCCTTGCTGATACACTTAACTATATTAAAGGATTGGGTGTAAATGCCATTGAAGTAATGCCTTTCAACGAATTTGAAGGTAATAACAGCTGGGGTTACAATCCGGATTTTTTCTTTGCACCTGATAAGGCTTATGGCACAAAAAATAATTTGAAATTATTTATAGATATGGCCCATAATAAAGGTATGGCGGTCATAATGGATGCTGTACTAAATCATGCAACAGGCCTTAGCCCGCTAGCGCAGTTGTATTGGAACAGTGCTACCAATCAGCCTACTGCAAATAGCCCCTATTTTAACGTAACAGCAACGCATCCATTCAATGTATTCAACGATTTTAATCATGAAAGTGCGGCTACCAAATTCCATACAGCACGGTATATTCGTCACTGGCTGACAGAGTATAAATTAGATGGTTTCCGATGGGATCTTTCAAAAGGATTTACACAAAATAATTGTGGGAGTAATGTAGCTTGCTGGAATGCTTATGACCAAAGCAGGGTAAACATTTGGCAACGCTATTATGATTCATCTCAAGTTGTTTCTCCGGGCTCTTATAATATTCTTGAGCACCTTGGCAATGATGATGAAGAGGCTGAGTTAGCAAACAGAGGCATGTTATTATGGGGAAAAATGACTGAGCAATACAACCAAAATACCATGGGCTTTTCTGCAAATTCCGATATCAATCGTGCTTTTTTTGGCAATCGTCCGGGCTGGTCACAACCACACTTAGTAACGTATGCAGAGAGTCATGATGAAGAAAGATTGATGTATAAAAACTTGACATTTGGAAACTCTGCAAACCCGAGTCATGATGTAAAACAACTTTCTATTGCCCTTTCACGGATGGAAGCCATGCAACCATTTCTATTGCTTATACCCGGTCCTAAAATGATTTGGCAATTTGGGGAATTGGGTTACGACAAATCTATTTTCATTTGTGAGAATGGCACAATACCGCAACCCTATGGAACAGATAACTGTAAAACCAATCCCAAACCTATTTTATGGAACTATAATACACAACCTGCAAGAAAAAAAATATACAATGTAATTGCAGGACTAAATAGAATACGTGCCTTAAAACCGAATGCATTTCTTACAAATGCTATCTCGGGAAATTTAGGAAGTGACTATAAAAAGCAGTTAATTATCAACCATCCCGATTTGAAATTAGTTGCCATCAGTAACTTCGATATTGTTGCACAAAATTTTACTGTTACATTTCCAAGTAGTGGCACTTGGTATGAGTATTTTACCAATGCAACATTTACAGCAACAGGTAGTGGGCAAACAATAAATATGCAACCTGGCGAATACAGGGTCTATACAAATATTTCATTTTGTACAACAGCTGCACCCACCGCAGCAACAACGATAAATTATTGCCAAAATGCAACAGCAACGCCGCTTACAGCAACTGGAACAAACCTACTTTGGTACACAACCGCTACAGGTGGAACAGGAAGTTCAACTGCGCCAACTCCGGTTACAACCGCAGTTGGTTCTATTATTTACTATGTAAGCCAAACGATAAATGGATGTGAAGGAACAAGAACTGCTATTACCGTAAACGTAACTGCACCACCAGCAGCACCTACAGTTGTAACGCCCATAACGTATTGTCAAAATACAACTGCTGTTGCCCTTACTGCAGGCGGGACAAATCTTCTTTGGTACTTAACAGCAACAGGAGGAACCGGTAGTTCAACGCCGCCCGTTCCTAGCACTACAACTGTAGGAAGCACAAATTATTATGTCAGCCAATCCAATGCAAGCGGCTGCCAAAGTTCGAGATCAACTATAGTGGTTAACGTTACCGCTTCTACTCCACCGCCAACTGTTACAGCAACTGTAACGTATTGCCAGAATGCAACAGCAACCGCACTTACAGCAACAGGCAGCAATTTACTTTGGTATACAACTTCAACTGGTGGATCAGGTAGTTCAACAGCTCCTACTCCATCAACATCAAACGTGGGAACAACTGTATTTTATGTATCGCAAACACAGAGCTGTGGTGAAAGTCCAAGGGCAGCAATAACAGTGAATGTTAATGCTATTCCTGTTGCACCTACAGTTACATCACCAATTAATTATTGCCAAAATGCAACAGCCACAGCACTTACAGCAACAGGAAATAATTTATTATGGTATACAGTTGCAACAGGCGGCACAGGAACTGCAACCGCACCAACAC
>JANOTH010000126.1:0-9298 GCA_031416275.1 Ferruginibacter sp.
GGCTGCACTGTTACACAATGGCACAACCCATATTTACAATGGCGGCATAAGCAATGATGATAAAGCAGCATTAGAAATTATTCAACAGCTTGGTGCAAAAGTTACAGTAACTGGCGAAAAGATTATTGTTGAGTCAAAAGGTTTTTCTAATCAACTTTCTGCTGAAACCAAAAATATTGCCTGTGGTGAAAGTGGTTTGTCATTTAGAATGTTTGCACCCATTGTGGCTCTTTCTAGTTCTACAGTTAACTTGTCAGGGGCTGGTAGTTTATTGTCAAGGCCAATGGGATTTTTTGATGAAGTTTTTCCGCAGCTTCAAGTAACTATAGTATCAAATAAGGGCTTCTTACCATTACAAATAACAGGGCCACTTCAACCAAAAGATATAAGTATTGATGGCTCATTAAGTTCTCAGTTTTTGACAGGGCTTTTATTTGCTTTTGCAGCTGCGGCAAAAGAAGAGGTTACTATAAATGTAAATAATTTAAAGAGTGGTCCATATATCGATCTTACCCTAGATGTGATGCGTAAATTTGGCTACAACATTATCAATAAAAACTATCAACAGTTTATTATTACACCAAAGTTGCCAACTTCAAAAATAATAGAATATACAGTGGAAGGTGATTGGAGTGGAGCTTCATTTTTGTTGGTAGCAGGTGCAGTAAGTGGGCATGTAAAAGTGAGTGGATTAAATGAAAATTCTGCGCAAGCAGATAAAGCTATTCTTTCAGCTTTACAAAGTTGTGGCGCATTAATAAATAGAAATGAAAATTACATTGAGGTAAGTAGAACTGATTTAAATGCATTTAAGTTTAATGCAACTGATTGTCCGGATCTGTTTCCCCCACTTGCAGCTTTAGCAGCGTATTGTAATGGCACATCTATTATCACTGGTACACATAGGCTTGTTGCAAAAGAAAGTAACCGTGCAGAAACTTTGAAAGAGATTTTCGGAAAAATGGGTATAGAGATTCAACTTGTTAATGATGAAATGCACATTGGTGGTGGGCAGGTAAATGCTGCTTTTGTCTCTTCTCATCATGATCATAGAATAGCTATGGCAGCCGCTGTTGCTGCTTTGGGTGCAACCGGTGCAATAGATATTGAAGACGCACAGGCAATTAATAAATCATACCCACAGTTTTACAATGATTTAATAAATACAGGAACTGAAATACATTTTATTGAAGAATAACTTTACATCATGAATAGTTTTGGGAATTTTTTTAGAGTAAGTATTTTCGGAGAGTCTCATGGTCCTTCTGTTGGTATTACCATTGATGGATGCCCTGCTGGTATTCCAATTGTGGCTGGCGATTTTGTAGCTGATATTGAAAGAAGAAAAGGTGGTTCACAACCAGGTACTACACCAAGAAAAGAAGATGATAATCCTATTTTTTTATCAGGTGTTTTTAACGATAAAACAACCGGCGCACCACTTACAATTATTTTTGAAAATAACAATACCCGCAGCGGCGATTATGTAAAACAAAGAGATGTTCCAAGACCCGGGCATGCTGATTTAACAGCTTCGCAAAAGTTTGGAGGATATGAAGATTTTAGAGGCGGCGGGCATTTTAGTGGTCGCTTAACCGTGTGTCTCGTTGGTGCAGGAGTTATAGCAAAAAAAATATTGCAACACACCCACCCAACTATTAACTGCACCGCATCTTTGTTAGAAGTTGGTGGAGAAACAGACGTTGAAAAAGGGATTGCAAAAGCAATGCAGTTGGGAGATAGTGTGGGTGGTATTGTTGAGTGTATTATTAATAATGTGCCTACGGGTTTAGGAGAACCGTTTTACAACTCTGTAGAATCGTTGTTAAGCCATGCGGTTTTTGCCATCCCCGCTGTAAAAGCTATTGAGTTTGGGGCTGGTTTTGCAGCAGCAAAAATGTTGGGTTCTGAGCATAACGATGCTATACAAAATATAGATGGTGTTACACTAACAAACCATGCAGGCGGCATTTCGGGCGGTATTTCAAATGGTAACAATATTGTTTTTAGAATTGCAATAAAGCCAACATCATCTACTCCAAAGCCTCAACAAACATTTAATAAAGCAACCGAAGAAATAGAATCTTTTTCAGTGAAAGGTAGGCACGACTTGTGTATTGCCTTGCGTGTGCCGGTAGTGCTTGAAGCAGTTACAGCAATAACTGTGGTTGACCTTTTGTTGATGGAACAAAAAATAAAACGTGTAGCATAATATAATATTTAAAAAGCCAATGGGGACTCCATTGGCTTTTTAAAATTGGCTTTTATTTACAGCAATTTTTCACAAAAAGCTTTTTAAATATCCACGAAAAAAAGGCTGTTATATTTTTCATCTCGTTACATTAAAAAAGCTGTATTCCACTTTTAAATAAAGACCATTTGGAGCTGTGCGCAACATATTACTGTAAAGTTGTTGTACATATGCAACATCAATTCTAGCCTGGCTATTTATTATAAATTGTAAAGATGGAACAACATCTAAAAACGATTTGCCATTTTGGTTTAGGGTTTGTCCCATAAATTCCATCATCAAATTTATATTAGTTTGCTTATAGCTTTTGTATTTATTGGGATACATTAAACGCCCAAACGACAAAGTATAATTTGTAGCGCTGTTACTTTGTAATACAGGAAACTTATAGGTAGGAGAGTTATCCATCGCTTTTTCAAAACTACTTGATGCACTTATGGCAACTTTGTTTATTAGTTGCGTTGCTACCAAACCTGCTTCATAGCCACTGTTATGTCCCATTGTATTTATCTCTTCCTGGTGTATATCAGAATTATTTACGCTTAATCTGCCGAACACAGCCATTCTAAAATGCTGGTGTAAATCATCTACCGAAAAGAAACGGTATTTAGCATAAACACTCCCACCTTCACCTACCAAACTTTTGTTTCTGTTGCTAATAAAAGCAGCCGTATGCAACATGAGGTTTTTATTTGCTCCCCACATAATTTCGGGCATGATGTGGTAGTTGTAACCAGGCTCAAATTTCTCCTTCATTAAGGATTGAGTAAGCCTTGCGCCAATTGAACCTGTAGGCATGTTGCTTGCCGGTTCTGTTACTACAAACAACTCTTGCGCATACATATTGCTCCCCATAATTGCAAAAAGAACTACGAGTATGTATTTCATACTTACAAAGTTTTTAAGTGAAAATTACGGTCATTATTTACAGCATACGATGGGTATTTACTAAACGACTTCTCCAATTTTTTAAATTCTTTTTGGGTCACAAATCCTTTATCCAAAACCCTTACTTTAACGTCTCCCTGTAATGTTTGAGGTTTAGTATCTACAAAAATATACGATGCATTTTGTGCACTGTAAGCAGCGTTGTCAGATGCCTTTACATTATTAAACGGCATAGTTAAAACCAATGAACCTACAAAGAAGCCTGCTTTTTCAACTTTATCTTTAAAGGCTTTTGGTGTTAGACTGTTTCCTTTTTTTAAAACAATGGTAAACGTGTTTGTATTTAAATCTGTTGTTACATTTTCAACTTCAGGCATTGCTTTAAACTGTTTGTTTATTGCGTTTGAACACATTGAACATGTTAATCCTGTTGCTATAAGTTCTGCTTTTGTTATTTGTGCATTTGCACTTATGGTTAGTATGCCCATAAAGAACAGCACTATAATGTTTTTCATACATGTATTTTTATGTCAGCTGTAGAAATTTTAAATGATCTACAGCTGACTGTTAACTATTCTTAATTTTTTACTTCATCTTTTTTTGGCCTTTCATATTTGCAACAGCCTGGTAATTTTTTATAAGTAGCATCAGGCGCTTTAAAAGCATCACTGTCATAACCTACAAGAGCTATCTTTTTTAAGATATCGGCTTTGCTTGTTTTAGTTGCATCGTAAGTAATAGTAGCCATGCCTGTTTCTTCGTTCCATTCAGCTTGCGATACGTTTTTTTCAGTAGCTGCCTTTTCTATTTTTGATTTACACATTCCGCAGTTGCCGTAAACTTTTACAGTTTCTGTTGTTGGGTTTTGAATTTGAGCTTTTGCTGTTGAAAAGCTGAATGCGATGGCTACAGCCATTAATGATAATAGTTTCATTTTTATGAGTTTTTGAAAATTTTAAAAAGTAAAATATATAACGTAATTGATACCCTTGGTATCTGTATATATTTTTATATTCGGTAAGTGCAATACAGAACTGTGCGTTTCTGTAGAGTATAATTTAGGGGGGGAGGATAATTTAAATTACTTGATGTCTTATTTAAATCAGCAAGTACAATTTCGTAAATAAAAGGCGAATAATTAATTGCCGGAATTTGTATGGAATTTACAAAAGTTTCAACTGTACTCTTTTGGTGATCGGTATCAATTTTAAGTTGTTTTAATTCATCCTTGCAACATCCTTTTTGTGTTGAAGTCTCCTTCATTCCACATTTTTTGCATTTGGCATCTTCACTTTCCGAAAAATCCCAACCAACAAACTTATCCATACAAAAATGCAGGTGTACCGTAGCGCCCACAGTTGTTACACTGTAAACAAACAATACTAATATGGCTGCTATTTTTTTCAGAATGTAAAATTAATATTATTTTCTATTTATTAATGTTAAGGGTTTTAAATAATTTCTGAGAAAAAATATACAGCTGTAAATTATTTTTAAAGTAGCCTTTTTACTACCAAAAAAGTTATAATTAGGAGGATCAGTAGTGTCACCACTGTCATAATCACCATAGACTGGTCTGGAATTTTAGGTAATCCCTTTTTTTTGTTTTTTAATTGCGCTGATAGGTTTGAATTTATTTGCGAAACTAATTGGGGGATTTTAGCAGCTTCAATTTGTTGCAAGCCCTCCGCTGCATCCTCATCAAATTCAGCTGAAGGAGCATCTGGTATGCTGTCGTCCTCATTCAATGCATTGTTTAACTCTGATAAAAGAAGTTTTTTAGCATCGTTGCTTTCAGGCGATATTTTTTCAAAATTATTGCTCATCTTTTTGCATTCTAAGCATTAAAATTTTTAAATTTCTTTTGCCATTTTGTATGTTGCTTTTTACCTGTAGTCCATTATATTGAGTGGCATCAGTTATTTCCTGATAGCTTTTCTTCTCCAGATAAAATAAAGTTAGGCAAACACGTTGTTCATCATTAAGTAACTTTAAAGCATTTTCTAGATTTGTTAAATCATTTTCTTTTTTTTCTATAATAACCCTGTTCTCTTTTTCATCAGTAGCAATTGCCATTTTTTCCGTAACCTCAACCGGTGCCATTTTACTATCTCTCAGCTTCATTAAACAATGGTTTTTAGCCACCATATATATCCAGCTTTTAAAATAGTCAACCTTGTATTTATGTAATTCGTTTATAACTTTTAAAAATATTTGTTGAACGCTGTCTTTAGCATCTTCTTCATTTTTTAAATATTTCATACATACGCCCAACAGCATGCTAGTGTACCGTTGCAGCAATATGCCCAGGCAATCTGTATTGCTGCCATTGGCATACATTTCTAAGAGCTCCTTATCATCTTTATCGTGGTACCTTACACCCATACCTAAGCAAGACTATTTATTTACTTAGATGATTAGTTTTAAACTTTCCATAAAATGCTACAATTTAAAAGCATTAGAAACCGTGGTGTTGGTTGGTTCAGTTTGAGGCAGGTTCTTATCAAAAAACAACATTTTAATGCCAATTACCAATAATAAAATTGCAAAGCCTTTCTTAAGTACTTCTTGCGGTACATTGAGTGCAATTCGGCTTCCAAAATAGCTTCCAATAAAAAAGGCGAGTGCAATAACTGCCGTCACTTTTACATCTACATACCCGGCTTTGTAAAATTGAATTACGCCTAATAAGCCAATGGGCAAAAGCAATATAGCCAATGAAGTGCCTTGTGCTGTTCGTTGCGAAAAGCCAATCATGTAAACCAATGCCGGAACAATTATTATACCTCCACCAATACCTATAATCCCGCTAAGTACGCCTGCAGCAAGACCGATTAAGAGCAATATAAAAACAGTTTGTAGATCCATTTTTTTTGTTTTATTGGCTATTGTTTTTTGGGAAATGTTCATTGTACATTTTTATTGAATCGTCAATTACTTTGTAAGCTGCTTCCTTATTTTGAAATTCATCAATCTCCACTTTTTTATTTTCCAGCACCTTGTATTGTTCAAAAAAGTTTTTTAGCACATTAATAAAATGCTCGGGTAGTTCTTCAATACTCTTAATGTGGTTTACAGATGGGTCGTTTGCTGCAACAGCTATAATTTTGTCATCTTTCTCACCGTTGTCAATCATTTGCATATTGCCTATAACCGTTGCTTTTACAAGGCATAAAGGCGCAATGCTTTCGCTACACAAAACCAACACATCAAGTGGGTCGCCATCATCGCCAAGTGTTTGCGGAATAAACCCATAATTTACAGGGTAATGAAACGATGAATAAATAACTCTATCTAGTTTTAACAATCCGGTTTGTTTGTCAATTTCATATTTGCAACTGCTGCCTTTTGGTATTTCAATTAACGCATTAACTTGCTGCGGTGCATCGTATCCATAACCGGCACCATGCCAAGGGTGTAAAACATACATAATTTAATTGTTTATAATTTTAAAGCCTACAAACGTGGCAACAATGCAAACTGCAACACTTGTAAAAATATAAAGTGCGGCGGTTAAATATTCCCCTGACTTTAGCAGTTGAACATTTTCTGCACTAAAGGTAGAAAATGTTGTGAAGCCCCCGCAAATACCTGTTGCCAAAAAGAGCTTTGCATCATTTGAAAACGAACTTGTTTTATCACCTAATGCCAGTACAATTCCTATTGCCAAACAACCAATAATATTTATTAAAAATGTGTAAAATGGAAATCCGTTTGTTTTAAATGAACTCGAGATAACGAACCGCAGAATAGCACCAATGCTACCTCCTAAACCCACCAAAATAAAACTCTTTATCATTATTAATTAATTGTTGAGCTGTCTGCCGATGTGTATTTAAAATCAACACTCCATAAGTTATCTCTTCTTAATACTTTAATGTTCATAGGTTGTTGCATGTAGGAGTTGCTGTAATTTATAATTGTTACAGAATCATTTTGTTCGGTCAAAGTATTAATGGTGTATGAAGCTTTTCTATACGACACTTTTTTTTCTGCTGGAAGGCGATCGTAGTAGGTTTTATAAGATTGAAACATGGCAGCATTTTCTTTGTCATTTAATAAAAGAGGCTCAGCGGCTTTAAAATTACCATCAAGTGTGGCACGAATAAATTCAGTTCCGGTTTCTACTGCTGTCCCTGGCCTTTTAGCATCGTTACTTTTGCAGGCAAAAAATGTAACAGTCACAAATAAAAACACAAATAATTTTATCATGCCCCAAATCTAACGATTTGCCCGTTTATAAAAAAAGGGGTGCTTTATAAAGTGTTTGCTATTTTAAATAGCCACAATTTTTATTCAATCGTAAAAATTATTTTTAAAATGTAAGGTGCTTTTTGCAGTAATCTTTGATATTCAAGTAATTTTTCCAAAATATTTTTTAACTACTAAGAGCTCATTCTGTTTTTAGGAAGAAATAGTTATTATGTAGCTGTGAATGCAAATGAGCTATGGCATAAATTTTTTGTGATTTGGTATTGTATTATTTAAAGCAAAAAAATAGGCCGTTCCGTTTGAAGGAGACAGCCTAGATTTATTGATTGAAAGATTTTTAGAAACCTAATCCTATTGCAAATCCTTTTACAGGAGTTGAAAAAGGCATAAGACTTGTCGCTGCACCTGTTGATAAATTTACAGTGTATAACGATGTATTTCCTGAAACGGTAAAAATACCAAAAGCTTTGTTGCTCGTTCCACCAATATCAAAACCACCACCTTCACTAACGTCAATTCCTAGTGAACCTTCAGCTACTAAAGTTCCCGAGTTAGGAGGGTTTTGTTCGTACAAAATATCTGTATTAAAATCTATATCGTAAAGCACTGTCGCAGTTGATCCTGGAAAATTGTTTATATAAGCTGCGCCATCAACAGAAGGTGTGCCTGGGTTAAGCATACCATCTACAACTGCGACTCCCCCTGTTATTGGATTTAAACGTAGGTTTTGTCCTGTGTTGCTTACAACTCTAATACGATCTACAGTTGGGTTAAAATCAAACCCAAAAGAAGTCCCTGATAAAGCTGGTGTGAAAGACATAGTACCAACAGCTGCGGCCATGCCATTAGATAAATTTACTGTATAAAGACGATTGCTGCTACCTAATGCATACAGCTGTCCAGTTGCAGGGCGCATATCAATACCTAAAATCGATTCACCCATTTGTATGCCCGTAACCGTTTTAGTTACCATACCTGCAGATGTAGTAGGGTTAAAAATAACAAGATTGTTGCTTTGATTTATTGCATAGGCTACAGGGTTTGTAGGTATAGCAACACCGATAATTTCTCTGTCTGTTTTACCTGCATTTGTTGCTTCGCCTGTAGCCAGGTTAATGTAGTAGAATCTATATTTATTGCCATTAGATGCCTCAGTTTGTCCATCTTCTAAACCACGCCCCAATAAAGCAGCGATAGCTACAGAATTATCAGGCGCAATATCAAATCCTGCTTCGCCAACTGCTTGAACTCCTAAAGAACCAACTGCAACTAATGTTCCATTATTTGGTGGATTTTGTATGTATAATTTATCTGTTTCTACATCTATATCATACAAAGTAGTTGTGGCTGCACCTGCAACACTATTTGTGTAAGCAACAGCAGTAACTGTACTTCCTGAAGGGGTTATGTTTCCATCGGTTGCTACCACAGTACCTGTTTCAGGATTTAATCTAAGATTTTGATCGTTGTTGGTAACCAAACGTAATCTATCTACCGTAGGATTAAAATCAATTCCAATCTGTGTACCATTAATAGCCGGCGAAAACGGCATTGCTGAAACTGCAGTCGCAGCGCCTGTTTCTTGTCTAATAATATAAATTCGACTTTGGTTACTCACACCATAAAGTTGCCCTGTTGCAGGGCGAAAATCGATGGCAAGTATTCTTTCCATAGATGCTAAGCCTGTAATTGTTACGTTACTTAGCTCCGTTAATGGGTTGCCTGAAGAATACTTTACAAGTTGATTGCTGCTTGTAAGTGCGAAAAATTCAGTTCCTTTTGGAGCTGATTTACTTGCACTTTGTAACCCAAAGGATAATTTTTGATTTGACGATAGGGAATCGTCTTTTGAACAGCCCGTAAATACTAAAGCGCCGGCTAGGAGGCACCCTATTACGGATGTTGATAAAGATTTAATTTGCATGACTTAAGGTTTAAATGTGAAAT
>JANOTH010000127.1:0-24590 GCA_031416275.1 Ferruginibacter sp.
GTAAAAGCCTGTTGGTTGTAAGGCTTTATTGTTGGATTATCTTCTGTAAGTGCAAGTTTAAAACGCATAAAAGCATTCATGTGACTGTCTGCAACATGGTGTACCACTTCCCTACTGTTCCATCCGCCTGGGCGATAAGGTTCTTCG
Organism: Ferruginibacter sp.; assembly: GCA_031416275.1. Classification (GTDB taxonomy): domain Bacteria; phylum Bacteroidota; class Bacteroidia; order Chitinophagales; family Chitinophagaceae; genus Ferruginibacter. The sequence continues at coordinate 148 of JANOTH010000127.1, forward strand.
AGTTGCGCAGCATCTAAATTTGTAACAGCATATTCTAAAGCCTTTGGCAGCACTTCAACATCGAGCAACCATTCCCGCAACTGTTGCTGCGAGAATGGCTGTTCAACATATTTTCCAATTGGATAACTCAAGTCTTCCATATTTTTTATTTTTCGGCTGCAGGCTGTGCTGGTTTAATATCCTCTAAAGTAATTTCGAAAATAAGTACAGCATTTGGTGAAATTGGAGAGCCTTGTGGGGGATATTCACCATAAGCTAGATCTCCGGGGATGTATACTTTCCAGCTTGAACCTTTTGACATTAATTGCAAAATTTCTGTCCACCCTTTAATTACACCATTTAATGGAAATGAAGCGGGCTGACCACGTTTAAAAGAATTATCAAACTCAGTTCCATTAACAAGTGTTCCCTTATAATTTACCACTACAGTATCTATTGCTTTTGGCTTTGGTCCATTAGGATCGCCTGCTTTTAAAACCTCGTATTGCAACCCGTTTTCTAAAGCTATAACACCACTTCTTTTGCTATTTAAATCAAGAAAATTTTGTCCCTCCTGTTTTTGCGCATCAGTTTTCTTTTTTGTAAACTCCTGCAATTTTTGTTGTAACGTCATACCTGCTTGTTCAATGGTTAAATCTGTTTTTCTTTTTGCATACACATCGTTTAATGCTTTCGCAAATAATGTTGCATTTATTTTTGTGGCACCTGCCTGCATTAAGCTTGCAGCTATATTCATACCGGCTGCATAACTAAAACTATCTATTTCATTTTTAAAACCCACAACAGGTTTTACAGTTGCAACTGTTGTTTTTTTTACCGGCACAGCTTTTTTCTGCGCCTGTACATTTACCAGAATTATTGCTGCAACGGCAGTTAATATTACTTTCTTCATTTTTATGTTTATGTATTTTTTTAAAGCTTCACAAATAAAATAAAATTTAGTCAGGGCGCATTTCTTTTCCTGTTAATTGTATGAAAACATCTTCGAGATTGGCAGCTTTAACTTGTTTTGGGCGCTCAAAACCAGTTGCTACCAAGTCATCAATCATCTTATCGGGTGTATCGAGTTTTATTATTTTTCCTTCATCCATAATCGCAATCCTATCACAAAGCTGCTCTGCCTCATCCATATAATGGGTGGTAAGAATAACTGTTGTGCCTGCTGCTCTAATTTCACGGATCAAGTCCCATAAATTTCTACGGGCCTGCGGATCCAAGCCTGTGGTAGGCTCATCTAAAAATATGATTTTAGGATTGTTTATGAGGGTTGTTGCAATGGAAAAACGCTGTTTTTGCCCGCCACTTAGTTCTTTGCTTTTGTTTTTTGCCTTGTCAACAAGATTGACTTTTTTTAGCAATTCCATGGCATTTACATCTCTGTTATAAAGCCCACTAAAAAGTTTTATAAGTTCAAGCAAATTTAAGCCAGGGTAAAAGCCTGATGTTTGTAACTGAACACCGATGATTTTTTTTATTTCGCCTTGCTCATTATCAAGGTCAAAACCATTTACCCAAACTTTACCTGAAGTTTTCGGTCTTAGGGTTTCTATTATTTCGAGTGTTGTACTTTTTCCTGCACCGTTTGGACCGAGCAAGCCAAAAATCTCACCTTCTTCCACGTTAAATGAAACTGATTTAACCGCCTCAAATTGACCGTAATTTTTTACAAGGTTTTCTACCCTTATTATTGAATTTGACATTAGTGCAAAGGTAATTAATGAAACAACGAAAACTGTTTATCAAATCTTAACAGTATCCACCTTTTGTTCAGCAAATAAATAACGCTCCAACTCTTCCATCATATTCATACTTCCTACAAAAAAAGGTGTTCGTTGGTGCAACTCTGTTGGCACTATATCTAAAATATTAATTTTTCCGTTAGTAGCTTTTCCTCCTGCTTTTTCAACAATGAATGCAAACGGATTACACTCGTATAGCAGCCTTAGCTTACCACCTGGTTTGTCTGTAGTACCGGGGTACAAAAAGATTCCACCTTTAATTAAATTTCGGTGTACATCAGATACCATGCTACCAATATAACGCTGTGTATATGGGCCGCCTGTTGATTTATCTTTTTTCTGACAGGCAGTGATGTATTCCTTTACAGGTTGATCGTACCTGAAAAAATTACCGTGGTTTACCGAATACATTTTTCCATCTGGCGGGCATTTAATATTTGGATGGCTCATAAGATACTCGCCAATTTGCCTATCGAGTGTAAAGCCATTTACGCCTCTTTTTGTGGCATATACCAACATGGTTGATGACCCAAACACAACATAGCCGGCGGCAATTTGTCTGTTACCGGGCTGCAAAAAATCTTCCTTGGTAGCAGGCTTTCCTAATTCGCTTACACGCCTGTAAATGCTAAAAATCGTTCCGATAGAAACATTCACATCTATGTTTGAACTTCCATCTAAAGGATCGAACAGGCAAACGTATTTTGACTTGTTACTTGTTTCATCATCGAATATTACAATGTCGTCCAATTCCTCACTACCAATGCCTGCACAACTAATACCGTGGCGCAACACGCCCATCAACTGATCGTTTGCAAAGATGTCGAGTTTTTTTACTTCTTCACCTTGTATGTTCGTTGTACCGTTGTCGCCCAAAATATCGACCAAGCCGGCTTTATTAACCTCTACATTTACTCGCTTGCATGCAAGTCCAATATCTCTCAATAAGCCTGCAAATTCGCCCGTTGCCAAGGGAAAAGCCCGCATTTCCTGGATGGTAAATTCATCAAGCGTTAGTATGTTTCTATTAGTAGCCATTTTTAGATATTAGATGTTATATACCAGACGCAAGATTTTAGGCCCGATAAAATATTTTAGATATAAATTTTTTGATAATAGATTTGCAATGTAAATATAATTTTAAAAGAAAAAGAAACTGTAGTAATTAGAAACCCTCTATAAAACATCTGCGGCTGTAAAGATTTCTAAAAAAAATTGAATCTTCAATTGTATTTATACAAACTTTAGTTTCTAAAATATAACATTGAATACATGCGTGTTTTTAAATTTGGCGGTGCTTCCATAAATAGTATTGAAAGAATAAAAAATACCGGAGACATAATTAAGGGTCATGCTGATCAAAAATTATTAGTTGTGGTATCTGCCATGGGCAAAACTACAAACGGATTAGAAAAAATTGCAGAGGCATATTTTGACAATAGGAAGGATGATGCATTAGCTCTTTTTGAGCAAGTTAAAAAAAGCCATCTTGAATTAGTAAAATATTTACTTGTTCATAACTGGAAAGCTGCAGAAGACCAACTAAGAGACTTTTTTACAGAGATAGAATGGCTACTGCACGATAAACCGGTGAGGAGTTATGATTATTATTACGACCAAATTGTATGTTGTGGGGAATTATTCAGCACCTGTATTGTGGCCCATTTTCTTGCAGAACAACAGGTGAATATTAAGTGGCTAGATGTTAGGGATATTTTTAGAACGGATAATAATTTTAGAGACGCCGGTGTTGATTTCAATTTTACAGAGGGCAAAATAAAAGAAAATGTAGAGCCCCTTTTTAGTGAATTTGATGTTGTGATGACCCAAGGCTTTATTGGCTCAACAGATGAAAATGAAAGTACTACACTTGGGCGTGAAGGAAGCGATTACTCTGCGGCTATTTTTGCAAATATTTTACATGCTGATAACCTGACCATTTGGAAAGATGTGCCTGCAGTAATGAATGCTGACCCTAACAAATTTAAAGATGCAGTAAATATTCCTTTGCTAAATTATACTGAGGTAATTGAAATGGCTTATTATGGAGCGCAGGTTATTCACCCTAAAACGATAAAGCCACTGCAAAATAAAAATATACCACTTTATGTAAAAAGTTTTCTAGATACCGAACTGCCCGGAACTATTATTAACGCTGATAAAACAACTGGCCTGCCTCCTATTATTGTATTGAAGAGCCAGCAGGTGTTGATACATTTTAGGTCAAAAGATTTTTCTTTTATGGAAGGACGTGCATTAGGTCAATTGCATAAAATATTTAATGCTGTAAAACTTCAGCCAAACCTTACCCAAAATACTGCCATATCGTTTGTTTGTTGCTTTGATGGGCATGCAGAAAAAACAGAGCAAATTGCAGCCGATGCATCTTTGTTGTTTGATGTAGATGTAGAAAGAGATTTATCGCTGTTAACCATCCGGCATTACGATAATGCAACAATTGACAAACTAACAGCGGGTAAAAATATTATATTGGAACAGAGGACACCCGAGACAATGCAGGCTGTTATTAGATACTAAAAAAGAAAGCCGCAAACGAATTTGCCTCTTCTTTTTAAAACGATATGTTAGTTTACAACATACTCTCCCTTTCTATTTACCATTATAATTGGCAACTCTTTTTTTAGTTCAAAATAGTCGAACACTTCTTTAATATTGTTGTTAAACTGCTGCAGGTAGCCATTGTCCTTCATAGAAGTCTGCAAAAATTCCATTGATTTCTTCACATTATATTTCACAGGAAACACATGCACAGGTATAAATTCCTGACCCTGGTTTCTTGCATTGCTTGCTAAGAAATATAACTCTTCTATAGGTGCATCGGTTATAGGAATACAACCTGTGGATACGCAATCACCATGAATATAAATTGCACTTCCGGGTCGTTTTTAGTCGCTTAAAAATCTATAAGAAGCATTTGGATAATTTAACCCCAGTGAAAGATGATAGTTGCTGTTTGGGTTAAACTCGTTAATGTAATAAAATCCTTCAGGTACCTGATAATCTCCCTCAACTCTTTTTGGGCCCATGGAACCACTTTGTTGGCAAACTTTATACGTTTTAAATAATTTGTAAGGCTCCTTTATGGATGATTTTACCCAAATTTCTAATTGTCTATCGTACTTAAATGACCTCAAATACATTGATTGCGGGGGCCAAACGAGGTTTTGCTTTTCAAATTGCTTTTTTAAAGAATCTTCTAAACGATTTAGCGCCTCGGGTGATTTTAAAAAGTATTTCGGCCCTGATGCAGATTGTGCTTTAACAACAGTTATCAAGCTGATGGTAATCAAAAATAAACAGCCGTGTTTCAACAATTTATTGAGCATAGGAGATAAAGGATGTTTTACTTAAACACTAAAATATCAAAAATATTTAATTAAGTGTGTTAAAAATTCCCCGTTTATTTCTCAATTTCCAAATTATAAATTCCCCCTTGCTTGTTGTTCACGCTCTAAAGCTTCAAATAATGCTTTAAAATTGCCTTTTCCAAAACTTTTTGCTCCTTTGCGCTGTATGATTTCGAAAAATAAAGTTGGTCTATCTTGCAGTGGTCTGCTAAAAATTTGAAGCAAATAACCTTCCTCATCTTTATCAATCAAAATACCCAACTCGGTTAGTGGTGCAAGGTCTTCATCTATTTTACCTACCCTATCCAACACATCATCATAATAACTGGATGGTATTTTTAAAAATTCAACACCACGGCTTTGCAAATCTGTTACGGTTGCAACAATATCATTGGTGGCAATAGCCACATGCTGCACACCTTCGCCGTTGTAAAAATCTAAGTATTCCTCAACTTGGCTTTTTTTCTTTCCTTCTGCAGGCTCGTTTATTGGGAATTTTACAAATCCGTTGCCGTTGCTCATTACTTTACTCATGAGCGCAGAGTACTCAGTTGAGATATCGTTATCATCAAAACTTAAAATATTTTTGAAACCCATTACCTCTTCATAAAATTTAACCCATGGGTTCATCTGATTCCAACCTACATTTCCAACGCAATGGTCAACATACAGCAAACCTGTAGATGGTGGATTATAAAGACTTCCCATCTTTTTAAACCCCGGCATAAATACACCGCTATAATTTTTCCTTTCAATAAAAAGATGAACTGTTTCGCCGTAGGTATGAATGCCGCTCATAACAACTTCGCCATCTTTATCACTCAATTTTTTTGGCTCCATATAACTTTTACCACCACGAGTAGTGGTTTGTTTCCATGCTTCGGTAGCATCTTCTACCATTAGCGCAAGAAACTTTACGCCATCGCCGTGCTTGCTTACGTGTGCAGCTATTTCGTGGTCTTCTCTCAACGCTGTTGTTAGTACAAAAGTCAACTTGTTTTGGCGAATAACGTAGCTAACCCTATCCATCAAACCAGTTTCGGGCCCCGCATAGGCAAGGCTTTGAAAGCCAAATGCAGTTTTATAAAAGTGTGCAGCTTGTTTGGCATTGCCAACGTAAAATTCCACATAGTCCGTACCCATTAAAGGTAAAAAATCTGCCTGCTTGTCGATATTAATTGCATTATCTACTGTGGTTGTATTTTCCATATTGGTTTTTTAAGAAAAGTCAAACTTTTGTAACCTCGAAAAGTTACAAGTTTGTTGCCTGATCTTTATTAAATAGTTTATTTTAGAAAGAGCATCGAAACGATGCTAAAAGGATTTTAATACACGCCATCCATTGCAAGCACTTCCATCAACAAATTATAGTTGCAGCGCTTGTCTGAAAAAATTTTATGGGCGTAATCGGGAGTCATCTTGTACAAATTTAATATTAATGTGCGGAGAGTACTTAAAAAGATTTCTGGCTTTTTTGATCATAGGGACCGAGTCTTCATTCGCTTGAAGAATCTGGCTCGGTTATTCTAGTTTAAAAAGATCAACAATTTTATATTCACCATTAGTTTTAAGCTTGGCATTAATTATGTTGAACATGCATTTTAAAAACTAAAACAAAAATTATGAAATTAACACACATTACACTTGCTACAGCATTGTTTGCTACAGCAGTTTTTACAAGTTGTAAACCAAAAGATTCAGAGATTAAAGCCAATGTTGAAACTGCGCTGAAAGCAGATATGCAGATGGCGAGTACCATGGTAGATGTAAATGATGGTAAAGTAACCCTGTCGGGCGAGTGTATGGATGAAGCCTGCAAAGCAAAATGCGAAAGCACTGCGGCAGGCGTTAAAGGCGTGAAGCCGCCTGTTATTAACAACCTCACTGTTGCAGCGCCCATGGTTACTGAACCTGCACCGGCATCTACAACAACTATGTTAGATGATGCTGCAAAACAGGCCGTAAATGATGGGTTAAAAGATATTAAAGGCATTACGGTAGATTTTACAGCAGACAAGGCCGTGATTAAAGGCGAAGTAACAGCCGCAAACAGAATGAAAATCATGCAAATATTAGCATCTGCAAAGGTGCAATCTGATGTGAGTGGTTTAATGGAAAAAAAATAATTTCATCAATTAAAATAAAAGAATAATTATGGCACTTCAAGATAAATATGCACAACTGCTTTCAGCTGCGCAAACCCACGGGGTTGAAAATCTTTCTGTTGCAGAACAGAATGGCGTATTGCATGTGAGCGGAACCGCAAAAAGCACTGCTGATTACGATGCGCTTTGGGCATTGTACAGTCAGATAGATCCAAACATGGCGAGTGGAGATTTAATGATGAATATTGATGTAAAAGCTGCTGCAGGTGCACAGTTAAAAGTAACAACAGACTCAACAAACTTAAATATTAGGAGTACTCCTTCAACCGAAGGTGAAATTGTTGGAAAAGCAGCACACAACGAAATTGTTACTCTAATAGAAAAAACAGATGACAGCTGGTGGAAGGTTAAAACTACGCAAGGTGAAGAGGGTTATGCCTATGCACAGTATCTTTCGCCGATATAGTTTTTTATAATTCTTTTTGAAAAAAGTCGCTTCATTGTGGAGCGGCTTTTTTGTGCCTGTAACATTATTGATTAATTAGTTGACTGGTTAATCAGTTGATTAGTTAAGGAGTTAATTTGAAAATCTAAACAATTAAATAATCCAATAATCGAACAATCTAGATTCAATATTTTTCAGTGGAGTAAGTTCTTTAGAGTGGAGATTGCTAATCAACTATGCAACTAATCAACCATTCAACTCTTGAATGAATCAACTAATCAACTCTCTTCAAGTATGAACGTCGAAAAAATCGTTGTTCCATAATTTCTTTCAGAAACATAATGGTCAAATTTTCGGTAATCGTTACGGGGCGTATGTTCCAGAATAAAACGTCCACCAACATTGAGTAAGCCTTTTTCAAAAATTCTTAATGGCAAATCATCGATGGTTGTTAAAGCATATGGTGGGCCTGCAAAAATAAAATCGTATTTATTTTGGCAGGAATTTATAAAATTAAAAACCTCACTCTTTATGACTTTAAAATTTTCAAACTTTAATTCATCAGCAGTTTTCTTTATAAAATCATACATCTTGTTCTCTTTTTCTACAATAGTTAAATCAGGTACTCCCCTGCTTGCAAGCTCGTAACTTATACAACCGGTTCCACCAAAAAGATCAAGCGTAGCGAGCTCTTCAAAGTCTAGTTGATTTTGGAGAATATTGAACAAGCCTTCCTTTGCAATATCAGTTGTCGGTCTTGTATGAGGCATATTTGCAGGTGGCTGTATTCTCCTGCCACCGTGGGTTCCACTAATTATGCGCATATGCTAATGCTGTAAGATGTTGATAAAAATGAGTTGGCAACTCTTGCATGTTTTCAGAAATAGTAACACCATTTGTTACTGTAAAACCGATGTGAAGAAAATACTTATAAAGTTCCTGGTAAAGATTTGAGCCTACATCAATCATCCCACTTAACAAAAGTTTAAGGTCTGCTGGAGCAACATCAAAACGTTCAGCCACGTTTAAAAGATGATAACAAATATCTGCAGGCGTAGTGTAATCAAAATACTGAACAATTTGTAATTGATCGTCTTTAAAAAAAATCACTTTTATACTTGAATTGTAAACTATACAGTATAATGTGGACGCATTTTTATTTATAATTTGGAAAGATGTGCTGTGAACAAATTTGCTTGATGGATAAAAATCAGTGAACCAATTGTGAAGTGCACGGGGAACACTATACACATTTTTAATACTTTGTGCATTACAAGATTCCTGGAAGCATATCCTTGTTTTATCTGGTACAAAAAGGGTTTCTAAAATCTTCTCCTTTTCATCGTCAATAAAATATTGCAACGGCACCAATGTGCTTGTTGAAAAATTGAAGCATATGGTTATCGAGGAAAAATTTTTGTCGTGTAAAAAAGGCGCTTCCTCCATGTACTTTTTTAATTCACTATGATAAAATTTAGGATCAATATACTTCTCAAAATTTAAGGAACAAAACCCCTCTATTTTTAGAGGCAATTTAGAGAAAATAAGAAAAGAAATATCTTCATCTCCCACTTCTGCAAGTAGGTGCAATTCTATATTTTTATCAACCGAAGGTTCTATTTTAAATGCAATATTCAAAGCCTGAGTTTAAGCAGGCAAAATAAGATATTTTTGCCTACTTATGGAAACAGGGGCAACATTAAATGATTTAAAGGTTGAGGTAAATAATAAGCAAATCCTTTCAATTGCATTACCAATTACGCTTTCCATACTCGTCCCCCAAATAAATATGCTCATCAACAGTATATTTTTAGGGCAAGTAAGTGAAGAGGCTTTGGGCAATGCAGGCATCACAGGTGTTTTCTATTTAATATTTGCAGTAGCGGGGCACGGTTTAAACAATGCCATGCAAACTGTGTTTTCAAAAAATGCAGGCAGCGGAAATCCTGAAAATTTTAAAACAATTCTATCTCAAGGCATTCGCATTAGTTTGCAGTTTGCAGCCGTTGGTATTTTATTTACCTGGCTTGTTGCGCCATTTATAATGAGGTCAGTTGCCGATGCAGGTTCTTACCCACAAGAAATGCGGTTCTTAAAAATCAGAATTTTTGGGCTCCCGTTTCTTTATCTTTTTCAAATGGGAAATGCGTTTTTGGTTGCATCGCTAAACAGTCGCTATTTAATGTTTGCCTTTATTTGCGAAGCGGTTGTGAACATCGTTTTCGATTACTTTCTCATTTTTGGACATGCAGGGTTTCCCGCAATGGGTTTTGATGGAGCGGCTATAGCATCAGTATTGGCTGAATTTACAGGTATGATGGTCGTTTTCGGTGTATTGGTTATTACAGGGTTAAAAAGCAAATATGGGCTTCTAAAAACTTTTACATTTAATAAAAATATTAATGATCAGATTTTAAAAGTATCTGTTCCCTTAGTAGCGCAATATGTAATAAGTGTAACAACATGGCTTGTGTTCTTTTTATTACTGGAAGGCAGAGGTACAAATGCAAAAGCAATAAGTAATGTTATGCGAAATGTGTTTGGAATAGCCGGTGTTTTTATATGGGCATTTGCAAGTACCTGCAACACCATGGTGAGTAACCTAATGGGGCAAAAACGAGAAGATGAAATAATATACGCAATAACAAAAATTACTTATTGGAGTGTTGGTTTTTGTGCCGTACCTGTACTCATTTTAAATATTTACCCAGAAGTATTTTTTAGTTTGTTTGGGCAAGATGAAAGCTTTATTAATGAAGGGATTTCTGTAATAAGAATGGTATCACTTGGGATGGTATTTATGAGTATTGCAAATATTTGGTTGAATGGAGTTACTGGGACAGGCCAAACAAAAACTAATTTAAAAATTGAATTGGTAGCAATTTCTCTTTACTTAGGTTACACGTTTTATTTTATGAAAGTTAATTACGTTTCACTTGCAATTGCCTGGAGCAACGAATTTGTTTACTGGACAGCTATTTTTATTACGTCGTTTGTTTATTTAAGAAGCGGAAAGTGGAAGACAAAAAAACTGACGGTTTAAAAAATTCAGAATATCGGCCTCTTTAAAAGAACATTTGCTGCAAGACAATATTACCGGGACTTTATCATAAAACTGGCAATAACATCTTAACCTCATTACCTTATGAAAATTAAAATTTTCCACGATAAGGTAATAAGGTTAGGATAATTATATTCTTTAACTTTCTATTAAGATTGAAACAACAAATTAATTCCGTGCAAAACTATTAATTCATAAATACAACATCATTTATTGTAGCACTTACAAACGAGCACTAACAATTTAATTCCCCCCGCTCCACTTGTTATTCTCATAATTCATATCAGGGAATTCCCTGTTAGCGTCTATGGTTACAGTCTTCACAGCTTCTGTAGTTGGTAGTTTAACTTTAAAAACAGAAGTATTATTCCATATTTCTACCGGAAGATTTACAGATCCTTTTTTACCTGAAACTGTCTCAAAACTCATAATAACCGGCATTGCCATTTGATCTAAATTCTCTAATGTTACAACTGCACCTTTTACTGCATCGTTGCTCACATCTTTAATGGATTGATCTAATTTATAGTTTTCTAAAAACCATCCTTTCCAAAACCAAGATAAATTTTCGCCCGCTACATTGTCCATTGTTCTAAAAAAGTCCCATGGTGTGGGATGTTTATAGGCCCATCTTTTTATGTATTCGGTAAATGCATAATCAAATCTTTCGGGTCCTAAAATATTATTTCTTAAAAGTGTTAAGCCATAACCAGGCTTATAATATAAGGCAGCACCTATGTTGGCTTCCTTCATGGCATCCGGCGTGTTCAGAATACTTTCACTCATGGGGCCAAACATATAGCCCGTTAGTTGAGATGGGCTTGCGGACGAACCATCGTACTCGCCATTATTGAAATCCTTTAAGGCTAGTGTGTTTATAAATGTATTAAAGCCTTCATCCATCCACCCGTACTTTCGCTCGTTGCTGCCAACTATCATAGGAAACCAAGTATGCCCAAACTCATGATCAGTAACGCCAAACAAATCAGCGCCGCCTGCCCCTGAACCACAGAAAACAATTCCCGGATATTCCATGCCACTTATATTTGATGCAACATTTGTTGCTACCGGATAAGGATATTGAAACCATCTTTTACTATAATTTTCAACACTTGCTTTTGTAAATTCTGTAGCCCTACTCCATTTTCTATTACCATTACTTTCAGCAGGATAAACACTTTGTGCCATTGCTTTTTTTCCACCTGCCAGGTTAATTCTTGCGGCATCCCAAATAAAAGATTTTGATGATGACCATGATACATCTCTTGTATTAAACATTTTGTATTTCCATGTAAGCATCCCTGTACTCTTTGGGCGAGAAGTTGCATCCGTTACTTCATTTTCAGAACGTATCATAACAGTTGCATCACTGTTTTTTGCATCATTCATTCTCCTAAGTTGAGATACAGTTAACACTTCAGCAGCATTTTGTAATTCGCCACTTGCCACCACAATATGCGTAGCAGGTGCAGTTATGCTAAAATCATAATCACCATATTCTAGATAAAACTCACTAGGGCCAATATAAGGCAAGGTGTTCCAACCTTCCACATCGTCGTACACGCACATACGCGGATACCATTGCGCTACAGCATAAATATTTCCGTTCTTAGTTTTTAAAATACCGCAACGGTCTGCACCTTCTTCGGGTAGTGTAAAAGAATAATCAATTTTTATTTTGGTAACATCCCCACTAGGTTTTAATGCCTTTGGTAATTTAATTTGCATCCTTGTATCTGTAATTAAATAATCTGCGTTTACATTCTCAGTTATGTTTTTTACTGAAGAAATTTTATACCCACCATCAAAAGTACTTTCCGCACTTCCATAACGGCTGCGGCTTCCAACCGGCATACGAGCTTGGCCCCTGCTGCCTTTTGCAAATAAATTTTGATCTAATTGCAACCACAAAAATGGCAGGCTGTACGGACTATTATTTTTGTAGGTAATAATAACTGACCCTGAAATTTGGTTCGTATTCTCGTCTAACGAAACATTTATCTGGTAGTCGGCACGATTTTGCCAATAACTTGTATTTGGCGAGCCATCTACCCCTCTCGTAGCTGTTCCACTAGGGTAAAACAATGGCGAAAATAAAGCGTGGGGATCGTAAGCAGCATTTTTTTGGCCATGAGAAATACCCGTAGCACTTAGCAACAAGCAGGTAATAAGAATTCGTATTTGCATTTTATTTTTTTAATTGAAGATAATTATTTTTTAACCACATGAGATAGAGAAAATTGGTAGCTTGTATTTATAATTTTTAAAAAAAGAATTACCACATTCATAAAATGAAAAAGACTGTTGTTAGATTTATAAAAGATTTTTTTCTGATTGCCGCAGGTATATTTTCAGCAGCATTTGGGTTTAAAGGCTTCTTGCTTACCAACCAATTTATTGATGGCGGTGCTACAGGTATTTCACTTTTAATATCTGCACTTACCGGGTTACCACTTTATCTTTTAATAATCGTAGTTAATATTCCTTTTATCATTTTTGGTTACAAAATAATGAGTAAAGTTTTTATTATGAAAACGGTATTTGCCATTGCAGGTCTAGCATTGGTTGTAGGTACAGTGTCTTTTCCAAATGTTACAAATGATAATTTATTGGTATCGGTTTTTGGTGGATTTTTTTTAGGCGCAGGTATAGGATTATCAATTAGAGGAGGCGCTGTAATTGACGGTACTGAAGTATTAGCTATTTATTTGAGCAGAAAATTTGGAACCACTATCGGCGATATAATTATCATGATTAATGTTTTAATTTTTTCGGCTGCAGCTTATTCTTTATCAATTGAAATAGCCATGTATTCAATGATAACATACATTGCCGCATCACGAACGTTGGACTTTATAGTTGAGGGAATTGAGGAGTATACGGGTGTTACTATCATCTCTAAATTCTACGAAGAAATAAAATTAATGATAACAAACAAGCTTGGCCACGGCGCTACTACTTACAAGGGCGAAGAGGGATTTGGAAACCACGGAGAAAGCGTTGATCTTAAAATTATTTATACAGTTGTAACAAGACTGGAATTAAACAGACTAAAAAGTGAAATTGAAAAAATTGATGACACTGCTTTCGTAATTATGAGCAGCATTAGGGAAACCAAAGGTGGCATGGTTAAAAAACGGCGCTTAAATCACTAACTACACTATAATTTTACCACTAATCCTATCCCATTTCCGGTACTTGTAAACGTTATGTTTTCACCCATTTTGTTGAGTACTTTGCCATGTTTACTATGCAATGCATACATAATACCATCGAACAACAATAAGACACCACCTTGTAACATTACACTTTCTCCATAACCTTTCAACCGTTCAGGATTTTTAGTAGTTGTTTTAGCCCTTTCTTTTAAGTAAGCGCCACCGGCTATGTAGGCAACATCCAGCCCCACATTAAAAAGAAAAAGCTTCTCTATGTTTTGCTGTTTTGTAAGCGACTCGCTGTAGGTTAATGTGCCCTCCCTCTTTGCCGTTAAAAAACCAATACCCGTAATGCCCAGCGTAATGCCATTCCAAATAGCATTCATTTCATGAAAATACTTGTTGCTACCCGTGGCTTGCCCCGCTGCAATGCTGCCGTATATAATGTTGGCGGCTGAGTAACCTGCCAATACTTTTATGCCCGTTCTGCTTATGCGCTCCCGCTCTTTATTAAAATCTGTAAGCTCCGTTTGCTGTGCAAAAGCCGTTACAGATAAAATGCAGATGCATGCAGTTACTATTTGTTTTTTCATTGGTTGCTGTTTGTATGGTTATAAAGGTAGAACGGTTTTAATTGTATACTTACGGGAGATTGGGAGAAAATGATTTTTGGGGATGGAAAATTCTGAAGGCTTGGGGCTTTGTGCGGAGAAGCATTGTTGAACATTTGTTGCGACTATGCGTTGCAAGTCCTCGTTGCGCTGCGCTACACTGTGGGCTTTCCACTGCTATCCGCCAGCCCTTGGGCGGTTTATCTTTTTTGAACTTTTATTTTGGCGTGCTTATTTAGTTTTTTAACTAACCTCTTTTAAGTATTTCATGGAGATTAATGAGAAATGTTTCGTGTGCCACCAGCAAATCCGGAGGTGTTATGTAGGTGATGCTCAAAAGTTTCTAAATTCAATTTGTTCATTCCCCATGACGCAATGGACGGTCGATTGTCAGGGTCACAAATGCTATTAAATAAAATCCGGTCATTGTCTTTAACTATAGTTATCAGTTCACCCCAACTTCTCCAACTAAAGCCGCTTCTCGCAATTACCAAGTTGCTATTTTTTTCAATTATTTCCCACTTAAGCTCTTTCGATGTTTCTTTAGCGGCATTCATAAACGAGTCTGTGTCCACAGCTACGCAAATGATTTTAAATTTTAGTCGTTTTTTCTGAATGATATAGAAAGCTATTGCTGGTATTAATGGTAAATAACTCCATATAGCCATTTCTCCGATTGTTCTCACACCTTGGTACGTATGTGTCACATAATACTTAAAGACGTCGACTGTCGCCATTATCGGTGCTATCAAAAGAAAAAGTATGATAGAGTAATGCCAAAACAGTTGTCCCTTAGTTAAAACTAAAGTTTCTGTGTCCTTCATCTGTTGAATTAAATGGCTGGTCATGATCTGATTAGGCCTTTCTTGGCGCCTTAAATTTAATAATAATCTTTGTAGTATTTCCTGCTTAATTAAACCGCTGCCGTTTACAATGTTGTTGGTACGCTTGGCTACTTACCTTTGCTTTATACCTATAACGGCGGTCTTTATAATTGGGCGGTGGAATGTAGTTGTAAGTATTATGTACCAATAACAATAGCTGAAATATAGAACAAAAAGTTTTTTACATTAACCAATGAAACATGAAACATATATTTTTAATGCTGGCGTTGTTATCGCTTTTTTCCTGTAAAATATCTCAACGAATGTCTGTCGATCTTAATAAAACAAAATGGTATAGTGGCTCAATTAATTGCAAGGAAAATACAGACCCGCTGATACAGGTTGTAAAGTACAACGCTCAAACTTTTATTTTAAGGCAAAACAAATGCACCAATTACGAAGCACCTTTCTTGTTTCTGTTTTTAGGTAATAAAAAGGCTTTGTTGATAGATACTGGTGCAACTGAAGAAGAAGCACATTTTCCATTATACAAAACAGTAAAAGAAATAATAACCAAATGGGGAAAAGATTTGAAACATCCCATTGAGCTTGTGGTAGCACATACACATGCTCATGGCGATCATGTAACCGGGGATATTCAATTTAAAAACAAGCCCAATGTACAGGTGCTTGGTTTAGATGTGAGCGACGTAACCACTTATTTTAAAATAGCAAATTGGCCTTTGCAAAATGCAGAAATTGATTTGGGCGACAGGAAAATTGAAATAATTCCCATCCCCGGTCATCAAAAAGCTTCTATTGCTGTGTACGATTATTCTTCCAAAATATTACTATCCGGCGATAGCTTCTACCCAGGAAGATTGTATATAAAAGACTGGTCAGCAAATAAATTAAGTATTCAACGTTTGGTTGATTTTGTAGGCGTGCATCAAGTTTCTTATATCTTGGGAAATCACATTGAAATGACAAACACTCCCGGCAAAGATTATCCTATCGGTACCACCTATCAACCCGCAGAACATAGTTTACCCCTCACGGTAAAAGATCTTTTAGAACTTAACCGTGCTCTACAAACAGCAGGAGATATTCCAAAATATGAGATTCACAATAGCTTTATTATTTATCCTAAATAAAGATAAAATGCAAAGGGCTGCGGATTTAAGCTAGTAGTATTGAGTTTCAACAGCGGCGGGCTTGAGTAAAAGTCTGAGAAGGATTGTTTTTTTTATTCAGCAAAAGAATTAAAGCAGGCGTTCGGCATTTTTATTGCGGAGGGAATAAGATTATTTTGTAAAAATAAAAAGTAACATGAAAAGTACGGATACATTGAATAAAAAGAAGATTTTAATATTGGAGGATGACGGCGATATTTGTTTTTTACTAAATGTAATCCTGAAGAATGACAATGTGAATATTGAAAACGTGAATAGCATTGCACAAGCAAATGTTTTTCTTAAAGAAGAAACACCGGATGTTTTAATAATGGACAATAAACTTCCTGATGGCCGAGGTGTAAACCATATTCAAGAAATCAAGGAAAACTATCCTAAACTGAAGATTATAATGATAAGTGGAAAAAGCGATGCTTCAGACAAAGCAAAGGCCATGAAACACGGTGCAGATCGTTTCTTGGCTAAGCCATTTACCAAAGAACAGATGCAACAAACACTGCAAGAGCTAGCAGTGTAATTTAGTGTTGTTTGTACGTTAGTCCTGAAATAAACATTCAGCATAAGCTACTTACCTTTATTGTATAAACCCAAAAAGGGTAATAATGATATGCGCAACATTTTATTTGTAATCTCTTTCTTTTGTTTTAAAATTTGCTTTGGTCAAAGCGTTAATATCTCAAGCGTTAAGAATAATGTGCTGTATCCTAATGTAGATAATCCGCTTTATATTACTGCAGGTAATTACACCTCTGATGAAATTATAGTGAAAGTAAATAAGGGCACGTTGTCAAAAGGCTATGGCGGCATTTACAACTTTAAATGTATAGAAACCGGCGGTATTATATTTTCTGTATATTCTAAAGCAGATAGCAAACTACTAGGAACATACAATTTTAGAAGTAAAGCAATTCCTCTTCCTTCTGTTACAATTTTTCCTTCTGATAATGGAGACGTGAAATTATCAACTGTTCAATCTTTAAATATTATTGGTCTGTCTTTAGAGAACTTTGATTTTGATGTTAGGTATACGTTGGATAGCTTCACGGTTACAAAGGTTACAAAAGCTAATGGAATGGGTAAAGAGCTTGTTAACCGTACAAGTCTCTTATCAAAAGAAATTTTAGATGAATTAATTTCTTTAAAGCCAGGCGACGTTTTTCTAGTAAGCAAAGCATTCACAACAGATCTTAATGGAAAGCCTGTCCTATTAAAACCTTCCGTTTTTACCGTGAAAGAATAACCTTCGCCTAGGTGTGTTGCGCTACGAAGCTTTCGCCAACGTGACCTGGCCCTGCAATAGTGGCACACAGATACACAAAAGAATTTTGTAAATTTGAGAAAGTTACAGAGAAGCAACTTGAAAATAACAAAGTATAGGTTTCGTGTGACAGGAGTATAGGAGAGGTTGTAAATTATTCAAACGACAATTGACTAAAAGTTGAGTACAACAATACAACCATTATGGAAAATCTTTATAAACAATGATCATACTAGAAATGGTTTTTGCAGCTTATTATCGTTTTTCAATAAGACTGAGAAGAATGAAATTTTTCCGGA
The DNA here is from genome assembly GCA_031416275.1 of Ferruginibacter sp. Classification (GTDB taxonomy): domain Bacteria; phylum Bacteroidota; class Bacteroidia; order Chitinophagales; family Chitinophagaceae; genus Ferruginibacter. Next base: position 18,209 of record JANOTH010000127.1, read on the forward strand.
AAATGAATAGAGGAGGATCGGAAGATTTTACTGCTGTAGCATTACTATGTTGTTCAGAATTTTTTATATTGTTTATAATCTTTTTTGCTTTTAGGCAAATATTTCAAATTAAAATTTCATTGAGTAGCCAAGGGGAAATGATATATAAAGTTTCAATTTTGGCTATTGGTGGCACTTTATTGTATTTACAAAGCAAATACCTTATTTCCAATAGAGAAAGAAGAAACAGAATAGAGAATAATTTTTTAAATAGTAACAAGAAGTTTTTTTGGAATTTTCTTGCATTCTTTATTTTGCTGACACCAGTATATGGTCTAATCTTTTTTGTTATCAGGATTGTATTTAGAATTAGTTAATTTATATCCTTCGCCCTGGTTCGTGCCTTTACGAAGGATTCGCTAAAATCGCCCCATCAATCAAAGCCAAATAGATATTCATCCGCCCAAGGGCTGCGGCGGAGGGAGCGATGTGTGCCGCTCCTTAGCGGCATACGGTACAGCGACTAAGGCCGAACAAAAGTTGACCATTGCTTAGCTGACCACAGACCCAAGCATATTTCCGCATTATTTTCTCTTTTGTAAACTCCTTTGTACCGCTGTTACGCAGCCTATTCTCCACCTCTTATTTATAAACATCGTTAGTAAAATTATAAAAGTCTATCAATTTAGTAGAATAACTCCTATTTTCGCATTTATTAAATAAAGTACAGCATTTGCAAAACGAATTAGTACAGCATATTCTACCACTTATAGATCCATTACAGATTAAGGATAGCATTGCAAACCTTTGCGCAGCGTACCCGGGCGCCATAACTTTTTCTACAAGTTTTAGCAAGGAAGACCAGGCCATTAGCCATGTTATTTTCAGTAATGATTTACCCGTAGAAGTTTTTACATTAGATACGGGCAGGCACTTTACAGAAACCTACAGCACCTGGGAGCGCACATTGGAGCGGTACAACAAACAAATTGTGCCCTACTACCCTGCTGCAGATTTGCTGCAACAATTTATTGCGCAAAAGGGACCGAACAGTTTTTTTGACGCAGTGGAAAACCGCCAACAATGCTGCTACATACGCAAGGTATTGCCGCTGCAACAGGCGCTTGCCAACAAACAAATTTGGATAACGGGCATACGGGCAGAGCATTCTGCCAACAGGCATGAAATGCCGATTGTGGAGTTTGATGAGGTAAACAATATTGTAAAATACCATCCGCTGCTGCATTGGAGCACAGAAGATGTGGCGGCATTTATAAAAGAAAACAAAGTGCCCTACAACCCACTCCAGGACAAAGGCTTTGTGAGCATTGGCTGCCAGCCCTGTACAAGAGCCATCAAAACCGGTGAAGATTTTAGGGCAGGCAGGTGGTGGTGGGAAGAAAGCAACAAAAAAGAATGTGGTCTGCATGTACATGCATAAAATAAAAAAACGATGAGTAAATACAGTCTGGATTATCTGGAACAACTGGAAGCAGAGAGCATTCATATTTTTAGGGAAATAGCGGCGCAGTTTGAGCGACCGGCTTTGTTATTTAGCGGTGGTAAAGATTCCATTACGCTGGTGCACCTTGCACAAAAAGCTTTTGCGCCTGGTAAAATTCCTTTTCCGCTGGTGCATATAGATACCGGGCACAATTTTAAAGAGGCGTTGGATTACAGAGATGCAATGGCCGCAAACATAGGCGCTACATTGGTTGTACGCAAAGTGGAAGAAACCATTAAAGCAAAAAACCTCACAGAACCCAAGGGCAAGTTTGCCAGCAGAAACTGGTTGCAAACTTTTACCCTGCTGGATACGATTGAAGAGTTTGCATTTGATGCTTGTATTGGCGGTGCAAGGCGTGATGAAGAAAAAGCAAGGGCAAAAGAAAGGATATTTTCGATAAGAGATGAGTTTGGGCAATGGAACCCAAAGTTGCAAAGGCCGGAGCTTTGGAACACTTACAACGGAAGAATAAACAAAGGAGAAAATGTGCGGGTGTTCCCCATAAGCAACTGGACGGAGCTGGATATTTGGAATTATATAAAGAGAGAAAACATTGCATTGCCCTCGATTTATTTTGCCCACGAGAGAGAAATTATTGTGCATGAAGGGCAGTTGGTAGCTATGTCGCCATTTGTAATACGGGAAGAAAATGATGTGATAGAAACAAGACAGGTGCGATATAGAACCGTTGGTGACATGACTTGTACGGCTGCGGTAGAATCAGCTGCAAGCACATTAGATGAAGTTATAAACGAAATAATAGCTGCTAAAATAAGTGAGCGTGGCGAAACAAGAATTGATGATAAGGTGACAGAAGCCGCCATGGAAGACAGAAAGAAGAACGGATACTTTTAGTGTGAATGGTGAAATGTGAATGGAGTCTCTGCGAAAACTCCTATCCTCTTTTCCTCAGCGGTGAAAAAACTATATAATAACTAACAAAAAACTTAATGGACATCTTAAGATTTATAACAGCAGGCAGTGTAGATGATGGTAAGAGTACGCTTATTGGTCGCTTGCTTTACGACAGTAAAAATATATTAATTGACCAGCTGGAGCAACTGGAAAAAAGCACAAAAAATAGAATCGGTGGTGGTGTAGATCTTGCATTACTAACTGATGGTCTGCGGGCTGAACGGGAGCAGGGCATAACGATTGATGTTGCTTACCGCTATTTCTCTACCCCAAAAAGAAAGTTTATTATAGCCGATGCACCTGGCCACGTGCAATACACAAGGAATATGATTACAGGGGCAAGTAACGCAAACCTTATCATAGTTTTAATTGATGCAAGGCAAGGCGCAGCCGAGCAAACCCGCAGACACTCTATCATTGCATCCTTGCTAAAAATACCGCACGTAGTTGTTGCTGTAAATAAAATGGACCTTGTAAATTTTTCGGAAGATGTGTTTAATAATATTGTAATTGAATACACAGCAATAGCAAAAAAACTTGGACTTAAAGACGTTACTTACATTCCTATTAGTGCTTTGGATGGCGATAATATTGTAGATGCTTCTACCAAAATGGATTGGTACGAAGGCAATTGTTTGTTGCAACATTTAGAAGATGTGGAAGTAACGAAAGATGTAAACTTAACCGACCCAAGGTTTCAGGTGCAGTTTGTAATACGCCCCCAAACCGATGTGCTGCATGACTACAGGGGTTATGCCGGAAGGGTGATAAGCGGTATTTATAAAAAGGGTGATGCTGTGACTATATTGCCTGCAGGCATACAAACCACTATAAGCAAATTAGAAATTGCAGGCAAAGAAGTTGATGAAGTTTTTGCCCCGCAAAGCGCAGTTATTTTATTAGAGAATGATATAGATATCAGTCGTGGTGATAATATTGTACTTAGCAACAACTTACCTGAAACAAACAATGAAATACATGCTTTGATTTGCTGGATGGATGAGAAACCTTTGAAGCAAGGTAATAAATACATTCTTCAGCACCACAGCAAACAAATAAAATGTGTGGTAAAAGAACTTGAATACAAGCTGGATGTAAATACACTTGAAAAAATTGACCCAGATACGGTAAAGCTAAACGAAGTAGTAAAAGTATTATTAAAAACTGCCTCGCCATTGGTGTATGATAGTTATGAAAAATTACAAGCAAATGGCAGTGCCATACTAATTGATGAAACCAGCCACAGCACTGTAGCTGCTGTTTTTTTTTAATAACACTGCATGGAGACTATCAGTAAAATTTCAATTAATAAAATTCATACTTTTTTGGAAAGTGAGTTACCTGAAAATGGGTTTGCTGCAGATATAAATGCAGAAGATGATCTTGAAAAAATTCTTGCTTCAAAAAAAGCTGATTTGTTATTAGATGATAAGTTTACAAAAAGCAAATGGACCAAAATAGTATTTTGGAGTTTGATATTTTTTGTACTTATCCTCTGTGTGGGAACAGTAATTTATTATGCACCCATTAGCAAATTATACCAACAAAGTACCGTTGCAATTGGTAAAATAGATATCGACACTTTTCTATTAATGTTACTCACAGGTTTTATTGCACAGATGGTAGATGGCTCTATGGGCATGGGTTATGGCACCATCTCAACCACATTTTTATTAGCTATGGGTGTACCGCCTGCGGTAGTGAGCAGCAGGGTACATTCTGCCAGAGTATTTTCCAGTGGCGTTGGTGGTTACAGCCATCACAGGTTTGGAAATATTAATAAGAAATTGTTTAAGGCATTGGTGATACCCGGCGTAATTGGGGCTTTTGTTGGGGCTACTCTAGCCGTTTACGGCAATGCATATGCTCAGTACATACGAATACCACTTTCATTTTACACCTGCTACCTCGGTTATTACATTATTAAAAAAGCATTTAAAAAACACCAATCTAACGAAAAGGTAAAGCTAGCTGGTTGGCTTGCTTCTGTAGGTGGATTTATGGATGCTTTTGCAGGTGGCGGTTGGGGTGCATTGGTAACTAGTACACTCATTTCTAAAAGAAAAAATCCTCGCTACGTTATAGGCTCAGTATGCCTTGCAGAATTTTTTGTAGTTCTTTCGAGTGCAATAACATTTTTTATTTTACTGAAACACCTGCCTATTTTAGAAATAGCAGGTTTAATAATTGGTGGTGTAATTGCAGCACCAATTGCAGCAAGACTTGTAGGAAAGCTGCCCGTAAAGAAAGTTTATATAGCAGTGGGTCTATTGGTGATAGGTACAAGTTTATTTACGTTAGGGAAAGTGCTTAGTAAGATTCTATGATTTTTGGTATGTGAGCGCTTACAAAAAAACTGGTAGTTAATAAGGTAATACTAAATGATTACAGTAAACCATAACCCGGCAAAATAGCTTCACAGATGATTTAATAGATTTAATGATGTGGATTTAACAAGAGATATTGACTCAACTATTTTCATCATCAATTTTTATTTTATACCGCAATGAATCTATCATTAAGCACAATCCTGCTTGAAATACCAACAACGAAAATGTGCCGTACCAAAACCAATTACCTTGTTGTAATTTGATAAGACCTGCATCTATTGCCATTGATAAACCTGCACCTGTGCAAAGCAGTCCTAAAACCGCTTGCAACAACCAACGTACTTTATTATTTAATTTCATATTTGTTTTATGAATGAAAATTAAAACAATTTATTGAGATGTTTACTTAGGTTGTTTAGTGTGCTCAGCAAATTACCTTTGATGCACACCAACATCAGCAATGAACACTTAGAGGCCAAGAAATACTGAAGAAATAGAATAGCTTGTGAAAAATTTCTTATTTTTATCTACGATGAAAATTGTATCGAGGCTTCGACTCATTTTAATGCCCTTCTTACTATTATTAATCGTGGGGCTTGGCATAGTTCCATTTTCAGTTTATATAAAAAATGTTGGGGAATTAAAAATTTACAAAAGTGATGGGAGCATTTTTTGGCCAACACATTTAATGGCAATTGGGGTTTTATTTCTAATATTTTATTTCCTATACAGAATTGTAACTAGGACAATGACCCTCTATATCGACGCTGATCTTAAAACGATCACGTTTATCTATCCACTTAAATTTACCCAAATTCAATATTTTTTTGATGAGATAAAAACATTCAGTTTTTCTTACCGGCACACGAGAGTGTGCGATTTTAAATGTCTCAATTTTCATACAGATAGTCGAACGCATAATTTTTCTGATTTTGAAATATCTAATTTTCACCTCATTGAAAAGTTTTCGATTGATAACTTTAATCTTTCATTTGGAAACGGATTGAAAGTCCTTAGCCAAGATCAAAAACAAGAAGTACTTCAAAAGAATATAAAATTTGATAAAGATCAAGCAAAAAGCTATCGATTTTCCAGCTATATGTTTTTAGCCTTAGCTATTTATGTACTTTGGAGTGATATTTTCGGCCCATCTACTGACCAAAAAATTGGACTATTTGGGATGCTTGTTTGTATTTGGTTAGCAGCCTTTACAATCTTTAAAATTTTACAGGCGAATAGAACAATTAGAAAGCTCAGCTAATAAAGTATTGGTGTAATAGGCTATTGGTTACAAGTGTGGCACGATTAACAAATCTCCAATAGACTCCTAGCTACCGCTTAATGCGTCACTCACGAATCTTCCGGTAAGTCTCCAAGTCATTAAAAGTTAAATAGACGTTCAAATGCAGGAAGGCTGCGGCGGAGGAAGCGATGTATGCCGCTCCTTAGCGGCATACGGAACAGTCCCGCAAAAGGCGGGATAGACTGACCATGGATCGAACAAAATTTGAATGTTGTTCATAAGATCACACCACCAAACATTTCTAGTAACTTTCTCAATTACAGCATTTGATTTACCTTCACACAAAAAAATATGCCACTACTTACCGCTATAAGAAGCCATGAAGATTATGGAATGACAATTACCGAT
>JANOTH010000128.1:0-3087 GCA_031416275.1 Ferruginibacter sp.
ACAACTGATGAACCAACTGCCCCTTTAGATAATGGCAGCACAGAAGAAGTTGATAAATGGTAAAATAAAAAATATCTCATTATAAAAAGACCTCCGCTTAAGGAGGTTTTTTTATACTTGTCTAACATGTATGGTTGTGGAAGTACATTAAAAGTTTTTTATTGAATTGGAATATAAATTGCTACCAAGGTCCCTTTGCCCGGAGCGCTTGTAAAGTCAACTGTCCCTTTTAAAAATTCAACCCTTGTAATAATATTTTTTAATCCAATTCCATCAGTATAGGTCGATTTATCAACAATAAAACCTTTGCCGTTATCTTCAATTGTTGCAGTAATTTCTTTAGGTTCTTTTATGAGAGAAATATCTAGCACACTTGCTTCTGAATGTTTAATTACATTATTTACACACTCCTGTATTACCCTATATAATACGGTTTCAGTACTTGTGTTAATGGGTTCTTCAAAACCTTCACTATGTAAATGAACTTTTAGTGCCCTATTATCAAGCTTACCTATAAACTCATTTATTGCATTAGGTAAATTATTTGTCAAAAGCGAAGTGGGCATCATGTTATGAGATACTGCTCTTACTTCTTTACAACCTGCATCTACAAGTGAAATAATCTTTTGAAAATTTTCCAGCTCTTCATGTGTTTTGAAATCTGTGTGATGCTCGTATGCAGATAAATTCATTTTTGCGGCGCTCATTAGTTGTCCAACTCCATCGTGTAGATCTGTGGCAATTCTTTTTCTTTCAGCTTCTTCTGCATCCATTACTGCCTTTGCAGCATTTTGCTGCTGTAGCAAAGTTTCAGCCTGTAGTTTTGCTTCCTGACGCCATTGGTAACGCCGATAATTCGCATATGCTAAAAACGAACCAAGCAATACCAAAATAATGGCAGCAACCATTAATGTATTCTGTAAAACGATTCTGTCCTTTTGTTCTACAATAGTCCTCTCTTTTTTTTCTGTTTCGTAACGGGTGTTTAATTCTTCAATTTTTTTCGACTTTTCAATATTAAAAATACTGTCATTAATTACTCTGGTAAGTTTGTTATAAAATAGGGCTTTTTCAAAGTCCCCTTTTTGTTCAGCAATATTGGCAAGCTGTTCATAATTATTTCTTCTTAGCTCGGGGTAACCCATCAGGTTAGCAATACTGTTGCTGCTATCAATGTATAAAATTGCTTTATCATATTTTTTTGCTGAAGAAAGTGTGTTAGCGAGTTCTGAATAATTGAGGGCTATCGAAAATTTATCGTTGAGAAGTTTACAAAAATTGAGAGATTTTTGGAGGTAATTTTCAGCCTTTATAAAATCATTTTGGATCGTATATACACTTGCAAGGTTGCTAAGAGCGTAGCATAAACCTATAGTATCTTTTCTAATTTCATCAATAACCAGGGAGGCTGTATAACGGTTAGCAGCTTCTTTGTAATCTCCCTTATATCCAAATACTACACCAGATTCGTTGTAAATCATAGCAATACCTGCAGAATCACTTATCGTTCGAAAGTTAGACATTGCTGCATCGTAATTCTTTAGTGATCGTTCAATATCTCTCGTTTTGCGGTATAATTTTGCGAGCGCATTATAACTGTTAGCTAAATTTTGTTGTTCTTTTTTCTGTTCAAAAATTTTGATAGAGCCATAAAAATATTCTGCTGCCTTATTGTAATCCCCCTTAAAATAATAAGATTCTCCAATTCTTCTTTTAAAAACGCCAACTGCAGAAAGATCAGCTTGTTTCTCTGCAATTATGATCCCCTCTTCGGCTATTTTGATAACATCATCAAACCTTTGAGCACCTACTTTATCTCCAAAATAGAGGAAACTTTTTATTTTTTCAGGGTAGGATTTCTTTTTATTAACCAGGAGAAAGCTATCTATATTAAACTGTGCTTTTGCACAAAATATAATTCCTGACAACAAAGAAGCTGCGAAAAGTTTAGCTATAAAATTTCTTGACATATAAAAAAAATGAAATCAAATTTATATATACTAAACCATTTATCTGAAAATAAAAATATATAAAATACCCACCGGTGGGTATATGTAAAAGTTTTTCAATGTTCAATTTTGTTCAAACATTTTAAAACAAAAAAAAATTGTATGAAAAAGATTTTAACCATTTCTATTGCAGCTTTTATCTGCTATTCATCTTTTGCAAATGATGTAGTGGTGAGTAGTGTGTCACTAACCGGCCAAAACACAACTAGCGATTTTACCAACGTACAATTTAGCATCAGTTGGAAAAATAGCTGGCGTACAAGTACAAACGAAAGCAACTACGACGGTTGTTGGTTATTTGTAAAATACCGTAAACAAAGTACATCAGTTTGGTTGCATGCCACACTTGATCTAGCAGGGCAAACCGCACCGTCAGGAAGCACACTCAAGCCGTCTTTAGATGGTAAAGGCGCTTGGATTTATAGATCTGCTGACGGTATTGGAGATGTAACATATAATAATGCACAGTTACGCTGGAACTATGGCACAGACGGTGTTTTGGATAATGAGAATGTAGAAATACAAGTATATGCTGTTGAGATGGTGTATGTTCCTACAAGTGCATTTAATTTGGGAAATTCTTCAGCGGAGGCTAGTAAATTTCGGGATGGTGCTGTAGACACATGGTTTCCAATTACAAGTGAAGCAGCAATAACTTGTGGAAGTCTTTCTGGTAATTTATTTGCAGCGGCTAACTTTTTAGCTAGTGGTACTATTCCTGCGGCATTTCCAAAAGGTTACAATGCCTTTTGGACAATGAAATACGAATTCAGCAAACAACAATATGTTGATTTTTTAAATACACTTGACCAAACAAATGCTAACGCAAGAAATACAATTAGTGCTACAGGGTTAGTTCCAAACATGGTTGTTACTCAACCTGAAAGAGCAACCGTAAGTTTAAGTGCAGCCAGTGTACTCGCTTGGTTAGATTGGGCTGCAATGCGCCCTATGACTGAACTGGAATATGAAAAAGCTTGTAGAGGTGGGAATAATTCGCCCTCTCCTTTAGAATTCGCTTGGGGAAATACAACTATATCTCCTGTAACAACTGTGAGTAATACAGGCGCTGCTAACG
>JANOTH010000129.1:0-1889 GCA_031416275.1 Ferruginibacter sp.
TTTTCCTGCACAAAAGCATTACCATCACCACCGCCATAAATAGCTATAGAACTGATGGAAGTAAAATATGAGAGACCCTCTAAATGTTGAGAAATTTGAATAGCCAATTCTCTTGTAGGCACAATGATCATAGCTGTAATGCTGCTTGCATCGTGCACAGTTCCTAAAATATTGTTTATTAAAGGCAATAAAAATGCTGCTGTTTTACCTGTACCGGTTTGCGCAGATGCTATAATATCTCTGCCATTTAGTATGTGAGGAATTACCTGTTCCTGTACCGGAGTTGCTGTGTCGTAGTTGGATGCTTCGATGCCATCGAGTAAACGGGCGTCGAAATCAAAATCTGTAAACTTCAATTTTTTTATTGTAAAGGTACGAAAAGGCTTTTCAATATTAGATTGATGAGGTATTTGAGATAAAATCAAATTTTCCAACACCGTTATTTATTTCCCTCCACTGTGCTAACTCCACACTCCAACCACTGCAAATAATCCTTTGCCGAAGGGGTGTAAGGTGCGGGGCGAGAAACAAATACCTCATCTGTATTTAAAATTGCATACAAAGGCTGGGAATTTTCTCTAAAGTTTTCTGTTTCAAAAGTTGACCATTTATCGCCAATTGAACGAATTTTTCTCTCAATACCATTTTTACCGGTGTAGGTAAACCGCTGCGCAGATGGCAGTAAATTTTTATCATCTACATACAATGAAATGATGATGTATTTTTCTTTTAGTACTTTATATACTTCGGGGTCAGTCCATACTTTTTCTTCCATGCGGCGACAGTTTACGCATGCGTAGCCGGTAAAATCGAGTAGTATCAACTTGTTCTGCTCCTTTGCCATTTGTACCCCCGTTTCATAATCTTTTGTGCAGTTTAAGTTTAAAATACAGTCGCTATCCTTTGCATAAATGCTGTACCACAGTGGCGGCGGAAACCCACTGATCAATGTTAGGTTTGCATATTTAGTATTAGTAACACCCGGTGTAATATATAATGTAAAAACAGTTGCAACTGTCGCCAGAATAATACGGGTGATGGATAATTTCTTGATTGGTGAATCATGTTTAAACTTTATAAGTCCCCATAAATACAGTGACAATAAAACGCCAACAATAATCCAAACGCCAATAAATATTTCTCTTTTTAAGATTCCCCAATGTGTTACCAAATCTGCATTTGATAAAAACTTAAAAGCAAGTCCAACTTCTAAAAAACCCAGCACCACTTTTACCGTAGTAAGCCAGCCGCCACTTTTCGGTAAAGATTTAAGCATACCCGGGAACAGTGCAAACAATGCAAAGGGCAATGCCAGGGCAAAACCAAAACCGCCCATGCCCGCTGTTAACTGCATAGCGCCACCATCTGCAGTTAAAGAACCAGCAAGCAGTGAACCCAAAATTGGGCCTGTGCACGAGAATGAAACCAATGCAAGTGTAAGTGCCATAAAGAATATGCCTACTGCATTTCCTGCACCTGCTTTGCTGTCCGTTTTATTGGTAAAAGAAGCCGGCAAAGTAATTTCATACACACCAAAAAAGGACAATGCAAAAATGATGAAGATTACGAAGAACCCAACATTGAGGTAAACATTGGTTGAAATATTATTTAAAATATCGGGGTTCAGCGTATCTAGAAAATGAAAGGGAAGACTTAGCAAAATATAAATAAAGAAGATAAAGAACCCATATAAAAATGCATTTTTAATACCTGTTTTTCTGCTCTCCGCTTTTTTTGTGAAGAAAGAAACCGTTAGCGGAATCATTGGAAATACGCAGGGCGTAAGCAACGCAACCAAACCACCGAAAAAGCCTAAAAGAAAAAGTGCACCCAAACCTTTTGATTGAACTTCATCTGTAATAGAGGCAGAAGACGTTTTACAGTCAGTT
>JANOTH010000130.1:0-19830 GCA_031416275.1 Ferruginibacter sp.
TCATTAAATCTTCATGGGTACCTTGTTCAACAATTTTACCATCATCCATCACAACAATCTTATCAAAATTAAACAAAGAAAAAATTCTATGGGTAATGATAACTGCGGTTTTATCTTTTAAATAATTATAAAGGTTACCAATAATTTCATTTTCAGTGCGGGCATCTACGGCGCTTAAACAATCATCAAAAACTACTATTTCAGGCTTTTTAATTAAAGCACGTGCAATAGAAATGCGTTGCTTTTGCCCACCACTTAATGTTACACCACGTTCTCCTACAAGTGTTTCAAATTTTTCATCAAACGAGTTTACTTCTTTAAAAATACTTGCCTGTTTTGCCGCAGTAAAAACTTCTTCATCAGTAGCATTTTTTTCACCAAAGCGAATATTGTTTTTAATGGTATCACTAAACAAAAAAACATCTTGCGGGACATAACTTATTTGCGACCTAATTGAATTTATTTTTAGGGTATTTATAATTTGGTCATCATAAGTAATTATGCCAGATTGCACATTGTACATCCTTAGCATTAATTGCGCAATAGTACTTTTACCACAACCGGTTTTACCAATAATGGCAACTTTTTCACCTCTATTTATCTGTAACGAAAAGTCTTTAATGGCATGAATACCTGTATGCGGATAAACAAAATTGACATTATCAAAACTAATATCGCCTTGCAAAACAACATCCTTTGCAGCTAATTCATCTTTAATAATTGGTTCGGTTAACAAGAATTCATTTATACGTTTTTGTGATGCTACTGCCCGTTGGGTCATACTTGCAGTCCACCCGATTGCACTTACAGGGAAAGTAAGCATTTGTATGTACAACACAAATTCTGCTATTTTACCAACGGAAGATCCGGGTACATTATTCACAACATCTAACCCACCAACCAAAATAGTGATTAACGTACTCAACCCTATTAGCAGTCCCATTGATGGAAAATAAATTGCTTCGGTTTTTGCAAGACTTAGTGCATTACCACGATAAGCCTCACTGTTTACCCTAAAAAAATTAAGCATTGCCATTTCCTGCACAAAAGATTTTATAACCCTAATGCCTGAATACGATTCCTGTGCATTTGTAGTTAAATCGCTTAGTAAAGCCTGTATACGTTCGCTTTTTTTATTGATGATGGTATTTACAAAGTAAATGGCAAAAGCCAACAACGGCAATGGTCCTAGCGCTAACATGGTTAATTTCACATCTGACCGAATCATAAAGTAGAGGCTAAAACCTATAATTGCCGCAAGGTTAATAAAATACATAATTGCAGGGCCGGTGTACATTCTTACCCTACTAACATCTTCAGATATTCGGTTCATTAAATCTCCTGTGCTGTGCGTTTTGTAAAACCCCGTATCGAGCTTTTGATAATGATTAAAAATTTCGTTTTTTTGATCAAACTCAATGTGGCGGCTCATTACAATAATTGTCTGCCTCATCAAAAACATAAAAAAACCACTTATCAGTGCTATTACCAAAAGAATTAACCCGGTGTATAATATTCTGGTTTGAAAAGTTTCTTGGTTAAACCAATCAATTATTTTTCTAACAGTAATATCGTAGTTATGGAGATTGGCAGTATTGACCGGTGCATTTTGTCCATTTAAAACAGTAACTACAGAGTTTACCACATAACCTGTAAGCTGCGGTGCTAATATTCTAAAATAGTTAGTGAGAAAAACGAAAAGAATGCCAAGAAAAAATGAATACTTATATTTTTTAAAATATTTATTTAGGGTAGATAATTGCGTCATTATTGCAAAAATAATAAATAATGATGGCTTACAATTTTTGGTTTTAATATGAGAGATTAAAATGCAGAATTTTTAGAATTTTTTTTAAGTGCTATTTTATTTTTCAAATATTTTAAAACTCACTTGTTTTTAAAATGTGAAACCTTACTTTTGCAGCGGAGAGCTGGCAGAGTGGTCGATTGCGGCAGTCTTGAAAACTGTTGACTGTTACAGGTCCTGGGGTTCGAATCCCTAGCTCTCCGCTTTTATACATAACAAACTTTATTAAATCCTTGCAAACTCAATATTTTCAAGGATTTTTTATTTTTAGGTACAGGCAAATCCTTTAAATAGTACCAAATAAAATGGACAAAATCGAGACCTTTTTTAATTCTCTTTTTAGGACTCGGTAAACTTACGAAACCCTTTACCATAAAGCATTTCAACCTAAAAGCATATTTGATAATACTACTTATTTTAGTGAATTTTTTAAGATAAAATGTTATAAAATGAACAACGCAATACACCTATCTTTTTAGGTAAAAATCTTCTAAAAAGAACGAAGCATAAAAAGCTGTTATTTCTGCAAGGCTTACTATAAATCAAGTAAGAACCGAATTTTCTATCAAAAGATTTATTAAGTCTGAGAAATGTATGAACGAGGCAAGCATGGCCAAAGAAAATTCAGATGAAATAAAAAAATTTTTTATACGACTATCGTTGCTATCGGAACTAAAATATTTCTGCATTACAATTGATTAATTGAATCCGATTGGCTCAAATTGCACCACATTTTAAAGGCAATTAGATACCACCTTTTGGAAAGGCTAACCTTTGGTTTTTATAAAAATGCATAGATGTTAGTTACATTAGATTAACTTTTAGCACCATTTTATTCATTATTAAAACCATTCAACAACTTGATTTCATTCCTGTACAGGATAATTTTTTTATCATTTTCCAAATGTTTTAAAAGCCTTGATATAACTACCCTTGATGTATGCAGCTCATCGGCGATAAGATAGTGTGATGCTTTAATAACACTGGAGCCGGATAGCCGTTGTTTTTCTTTAAGGTAGGAAATCAGGCGTTCGTCTAATTTATGAAAGGCGATGCTTTCAATAGATTTCAATAATTCTAAAAAACGTTCATTAAAACTCCGCATGATGTAGCTTTTCCAGCTTGGGTATTTACATAGCCATTCTTCCAGTTTTAAATGCGGTATAGCAATCAATTCAACATCATCTTCTGCAATGGCTTTTACTTCACTTTTTTTTGCTTCCATACAACAACTATAGGCCATCGAGCAACTTTCATTGCTGGATAGATAATACAGCAAGATTTCATTGCCGGTTTCATCCATCCTGAAAACTTTAATAGTACCTTTTACAATAATGGGCATCATACGAATGTATTTACCATAGTCCATTATAAGATCACCTTCGGCAAAGTGCTTAACTTCCCCAAACTGATGCATTTCTTTTATCAATGCGGATTCAAAAGTGGAATCAAAGGCCGCTGTTTTACTTGTCATAATTTTTAAAAATGGTAGTTCAAAACGAAATTATAAAGCACTATGTTTACTTTATTGAACTCAAATTTTTTGTTGTTATAGGTTTCGCCGCTATTTAGTTTACCCACCACTAATAGCTGTGCTTCCAATCCCTTAAACATATTGTTGAAGGCATATCTTACATCTGCATTAACCTGTGTGTATGAAGGTACACCATACTTATTTAAGCGGTAGTTTTTTACATCTGGCAAATTATAATACCCACCGGCCAAAGATGTTTTAATCCTTATTTTAGGAATATTATAATTTACCTTACCCATAATGGCATGTACATCTCCAAAGCCCTCGTTTCGTTCACGGGGGATAAATGTAAAGAATGGTTCCCTACCCCATTCACGGGGCATAAGGTAACGTCCATCTGCAGTTATGCGGTTGTAATTAACACTGGCTTCCCATTGCTTATTTTTCCAACCTGCCTTGGCCCCAAATGTTATTGCTTTCCCTCCTTTTTCAAAATAAGTTTTAACAGGGTCTGCATTGCCACCGTTGTTTACCGCATCCTGTCTTACAAGCTGTGCGGCTGCAAAAATGGTATTGTTGTTTTTTAAAGAAAATGAAAAATCTGTTTGTAGCATGGCCGTATTAAAAATATTTTCTGTAAAAACATTCCATCCTTGTAGTGTAATATTTTTATTTAATTCAGCATGTGCGCCTCCTAAAAAAACGCCTTTGCTTGCTAAGTTATTTACATGCTGTGATTTACTTCCATCAATATTTACACCAGTTGGATAAACACCTATTGATTCTCCTACATCGAACCATTTAGTAGTACCCCTTGGAGATATTGCATACAACCAGCCACCCTCTAATTTCAGTTTCTTTACCTCATACGTTTCAAACCAAACACCTTCTACACCTGTTGGCCTCATGCGGCCATCCTGCAAATTGATAAAGGGTGTATTAATAATTTGCCTGCCATAAGCTATACTTGATTTTTTATAATTGTATTTAATGTAAAATTCTTCCAGCCTGTCAATATCCTTTTTGTTGTATGGGTTTTCTACATCAAAAAGTGCAATTTCATACCGGTTTGACTGGCCGGTTGTAGTATCTGGTTTTCCTAAATTGGAAGAGCCGATATTGAATGTATAAAAACCACTTACCGCAAACTGAAAACCATGAAACTTTGCCGTTTCATACCTGATGCCGCCACCGGCAGCGTTGGCATAGTAATCGGTAAGTCCCTTTTGGTTTTGGGTGCTCATAAAAAAATAACGAAAGTGCCCATTGAAATGCCCTCTTTTAAAAGCGGATAACAAAGATGTGGTATCTTCTGTTTGTACTTGTTTACCTTTATACATTTCAGGCTTCTCTGAAATTTCCTGCTGTTGGGCAAATAAAATATTCCCTGTAAGCAACAAAAATGCTGCTGTTACAATTCTTTTCATTTTTAACTATACACTTTTATGCAAGCCTGCCGCTGACAGGGATATTAAAATCCAGATTTGATATAACTCCAGCCCGCTTCCTGCTTCGTAACTATTTCAATAATGCCTGCTTTCACAAAATCTGCTTCGGCAATTATTTTTTCTTTGGTTACTTTTCTTTCGCTCATTGAAAATTCGCAGGCTACAAATGCAACTCCTTTCTTTTTCATTTGCTGCATTTTATCCTGCACGGTTGTTTTCCCAATTACCAGCATATTTAATCCAGGTCCATGGCACACCACCTCAAGTTTGGTATCCGGAGCTATAGTAGTAATGTTGTTCAACTGCTTCATCAAAGACTTGTGAGCCAGGGTATCCTCAGTGGTAAGCTGAAATATTATTTTGTGAACAGGTTTCTCTGCTTTGCTTATTTGCTTTTCAGAAAATACATGTTTTTCGTTTTGTGCATTTACTGCAAGCCCTGCAGTTAAAAAAAGTACAGCTATTAATAATTTTTTCATTTGAACAATTTTAAATTAGTGAAATTTATAATCAACTCCTGTTACCTGTGTAAGTAATGTTTGTGGAGCATCTAAGATTTTTGCATTCATGGGTGGTGTTGGTGTTACCGGCGAATTTGCTTTTAAGTATGCTTTTAACACTGTATGTAAAGTGTGTTGTGTATTTTTTGCGTTAGCAACACCTTTCATCCGGCACAGCATATCACTTGGATCGCCATCTCTTTCGCAAGCACAGATGTTATAATTTTTATTCAAATCAAGCATGGTATCTCCAACCATAACTTGTTGTACCCTTTTTCCTTTTTCTCCGAAAGCATTAAAGGATACATGCATTCCTTTAAACTTTATTACCCAGCCGCCAAAACGTTCTGAGGCATCATTTGCAAATACATTATTTAATTCCTTTTCTACCCACTCTTTTATTTGCTTTCCAGTAACAGTTCCTGTTCTTACAGTACTATCAACCGGAAGCATATCAAATATAAATCCGTCTGTAATGGGAATATTTCCTGTATGGTCGGGAGTAGTTCTTGGCGGGCAAAAGCGAAAACCATTTGATAAAACAATATCTACTTCGGGCACTTTCCATTTCAAGGCATCCAAGATCATGGTATCTATAGGATTTTCTACCACAAAATATCTGTATAAAGGAATGGTACTGTAACCGGCAATTTTATAAATATCTTCTTCAAAGGGCTTCTCATTAATTTTAATTAGAGCGGCTATTTCTTTAGAGGGCTTATGCTTGTCGGCAGTCACCTCATCCAAATAATATTCATCCTTTATTACTTTGCCATTTTGCACTGTAAGTGTAAGTTTCCCAACAAAAGAACCAAATGCACCCGGCTCTACTACTTTAGCATATTTGCATTGAATAGGCTTGCGAACTCTTTCATGTGTATCACCACCCAAAATATAATCAACTCCTTTACATTCTTCTAAATTGGCTAAATGTATTTGTTGCGATAAACCTAAGTGTGCCACAATTAAAATGTAAGCACATTGCTCCTGGTTACGCAATACATCAACGTAGTGTGCCAAGTTTTCTTCAGGCTTAGTGTATATAATTCCTTTGCTGTAGTTAGGTGATTGACGAATTGGAACCAAAGGATCTGTATATCCAATGAATCCAATTTTTACACCTTTAACGTTCCAGATGTAATAAGGTGGAAAAATCAATTCGCCTTTTTTTCCTTCGCCTAAATCATGATACATGTTGGCGCAAACCTTTGGTGCATTTAATGAACCCAGTAAAGTTTGCATGGCTTTTTTATAATAAATAACCTCCCAGTTTCCCGGAAGATATAAATCATAACTTAATGCATTTAAGATGGGTACCATTGCCTTACCGGTCGTTTTTACAGATAGTTCGCTCCCCTGAAACATATCGCCTGTATCAATCAAAAATGTATTAGCATTTTCCTTTCTTTCTTTTTGCAGATAGGTGGCTAAATGTGCATAGCCGCCTGTTTTACGAAACACTACTTTATCATTTTCCCAAAATAATTCATCATGCGGATGAACCTGGCAATGTACATCGGTGGTTTGTAAAATAGAAATAGTAAATGCCTTATCTTCAGAAGCAATTTCTTTAATTTTTGTATTGTCTGTTTTTTCGGTTATGGAAGCAATTGGGGTAGTGGCTAATAAGCCTGCACCGGTTACCATACCTAAAGATTTGATGAAATCCCTTCTGTTATTGCTCATGACGGCAGGTTTTAATGGTTTACTTTTTTATGGAAGCAGTTGTTTTACTTTTTGCTGCTTCTTCTTTTTTCTTTTGCTCATCAATGATTGGTTTAAAGGGGCCAAACTTGTGTTGGGCTTCAGTAAAATTATCAGCATATGGGCCAAATGGATGATCGAAAGGTTTTTTAGATTTATCTGGCCAATCTTTAGGCACATTGATATGTTGCCTTTTTTGGGAAAGTATATAAGCGGAAACATCCCAGGCTTCTTCATCAGAAAGTTGAGGGTTTTGGTGAGTAGTACCCTGCGGCATATTATATTTTACATACTTTGCAAAATTGCTGATACGGTTTAAACCGGCACCATCATTGAAGCTTTTGGTAGTCCACAATGCAGGGAAAGAATATTCTGTTTTATCTGCGTTGAATACGCCTTCACCATTTGCCTGGTGGCAACTTTGGCAACTTGCAGTATAAACAGCTAAGCCTTTTTTAGGGTCGGCGGCACGATTTAAAAAAGCCAGGTCCTTAAGGCCTGAACCTTCTGCTTTTTTTCCCTTCTCCACATTTGTGCCTAAGAAATTTATATAGGCAACAATAGCCTGCATTTCTTTACCGGCAGTATCAATTGCTTTACCATTTAAACTGCGTTCAAAACAATCATTCACTCTTTTGTAAATATTTTCAACAGCACCGCTTCTTGCCCTGAACTTAGGATAGAGTGATGCAACAGAACCATAGTTATTTCCAAAAACAGCTGTTCCTGCCTGCAGGTGGCAGTTCTGGCAATTTAATCCGTTACTAATTTTTAATACAGAACCGTTGGGGCCGAGATATTTTGCAGTATGGGCAATTAATTCTTCACCATATTCAATTTGCTTTTTTTGTTTAGCATCTGTAATGCTGCTAACTTCGGGTGCTATCCAGTATGCAACTTCATCTTTTTTTGCTTCAATTTTTGTTGCATCTGTACTGCTGATCTTGTCATTAGGGTTATCTGGTTTATTTGCCTGGTATATAATTACTGGTGTTGCAATCAAAGCAATTATTAAAACCACAATGATCAACATAAGTTTATTGATTACTGAAATTAATCCCTCTGACATTTTTTCATAGTCCTGTTCATGATTCATAAGTAATCGTTTTAAAGATTAGTGTGGGAGTTTTTCTTTAAAATATCCATATAAATAAGTACCCACTATGGCAAACAGAAATACAATACCCATCGATAAAAAACCATAACCTATATTTACCACCATTGGGCCTGGGCAGGCGCCACTTAATGCCCATCCTAATCCGAAAATTGATCCACCAACGAGATAGCGGGTAAATGATTTTTCTTTAGGATGAAATAATATCGGGTTACCATGAAAGTCTCTTATTTTGAATTTCTTTATTAGTGCAACGCCAATCACACCAACCGTTACAGCAGTGCCAATAATTCCATACATGTGAAATGCCTGGAAACGGAACATCTCCTGTATCCTGAACCAGGAAATGGCTTCTGACTTTGCCATTACAATACCGAACGCAATACCGAGCAATAAAAATTTTATAAACTTCATTTGATTAAAATATTAATGGGAGAATGAAAAATGTCATGATCAGTCCGCCGATAAAAAAACCAACGACTGCTATTAATGAAGGCACTTGTAAATCTGATAATCCACTGATCGCATGGCCCGAAGTACAGCCACCTGCATAGCGGGATCCAAAACCAACCATAAGCCCGCCTATAGCCAGTACAAGAAAACCTTTTATGGAAACAATTGCATCTAAACTAAACAGTTCAGCAGGTTGTAACGAAGCCGGTGCTGCAATACCCAGCTTACTTAAATCATTAATAGTTGCCTGGGAAATTTGAACCGGCACATCCGAAGACAAAAATTGCTTTGCAATGAATCCACCAACAATTGCTCCAACTAAAAAAACCAGGTTCCATGTTTGGGCCTTCCAATTGAAATCGAAAAACTTTGTTTTCTTTCCTAAGCCTGCTGCGGCGCAGAGGGTTCTTAAATTGGACGAAAACCCAAAGGACCGGCCAAAGTATAAAAGGAAAAACATGATGGCCGCTATCATAGATCCTGAAAACCACCACGACCAGGTTTGTGTTATAAACTCTCTCATTTGTTTTGTTATATTAATTTAGGTGAAATGAAATAATAGGTTTGAATAAGTGATTAATTAGTTTTTCGGTGGCACTGTGATGGAATAAACCACCCTTGCCATGTATACCGATGTAAACAATATCCATGGTATTCATCTGGTTGAAATGGACTACACCATTTTCAACATCCTTGTCATTTATTAAGTGACACTCGTAGTTAATAATATTGTTTAGCTCTGCAAATATTTTCATATTTGATTCCACAGTTTCTTTAACCATATCTACACTTGCTGAAGTAATTTGAAGAAGATGGAATTTTGTATTAAAGGCTTTGATCAGTTTATGCATCAATTTCAAATCTTCTTGAGCAGGTTGATTGAAATTGTGTACCAGTAGGATATTCTGTATGTTTAGGTCAGAACGATCGCACATTAAAGACAGTACAGGAATTTTTGATTTTCGGGCAATTATTTGTGTTTCTGAACCTGACAGTTTTTCCTTTATGCCCCATGCACCTTTAGTACCCATCACAATCAAATCGAAATGATTGGATTCCGCAAAATTTAAAATACTGTCTGTAACTTTTCCCAATTCAAAGTGACTGTTAATGTCGTTACCATACAGTGCTTTTAGATTAGCTAAATTCCGTTCAGCTATTTCTTTTTGCTTTACCACATACTTTACATCAATTTCACCGCATGTTTGAATATTACCGTCACCATCCATCGTTACAGTATCAGGCACATCCATTACATGTAAAAAATGAATCTCAACAGCGGTTTTCTCTTCTAACTTTTTCACCATCAGGTAAGCAAACTCCGCCTGTACTGAAAAATCTGTAGGGATGAGTATTTTTAATTTTTCCATCTGCTATTAATTTAAAACTGTTATTTAATTGCAGGCAATATTTTGCCAGGCTCCTTTGTTTTCTACTTCTTTAATGCCACTCTGTTCAAGTAATTCTTTTGCTGCCTTTGCCCTGTTACCGCTGCGGCATACTACTATCACTTTATCATACGCCTTTAGCGTTTCTATTTTCCTGCTCAATTCATCCAGCGGGTAGTTTACGCTGCAATCCGCATGGCCATCATTGTTCCACTCATCTACTGTACGAACATCTACAATGATAGTTTTTCCTGACTTTGGCAAAACGGTATTGCTATCGGTTGCGCAGTTGTTACAACTTCGAGATGAGGTAGAGCAAGCAGTAATAAGCCCCACCAGTACTACGAATAGATATAAATATTTTACAGTTTTCATTTTACAAATTGATTTACATCTTCCCAGGTTCCACCATTTACAACGTTTTTAAAACCGTTTTGCTCAAGAATAATTTTAGCCTGCCCACTGCGGTTACCACTACGGCAGAAAACAACAATATTTTCTTTTCCTTTAAACTTATTCAATTCGGTTGCAACACTACCTAAAGGAATATTTACAGCACCTTTTGCAGTGCCTCCGGAAAATTCTTCAGGCTCCCTTACATCTACTAAAAATGCATCCTGTTCAATTAAGTTTTTTAAATCGGCGGTTTGCCCGCCACCAAATAAATTTTGAAATAAGCTCATTGTTTAAATTTTATAATGTGAATTTTTTAATTACTCCTAATAGGCCGGCCTTTGGCACTACACCACTTTGCCACCACAACTGTTTTCCATTTTTAAATAATATCAGTGTTGGTACTCCCTGTACCTGGTATTCATTTGCTGCCTGCGGACTTTTATCTACATCTACTTTTATAATGGTAACCGAATCGCCGGTTTCTTTCTTAACATCTTTAAGAATAGGTGCCATCATTTTGCATGGCCCACACCACTCGGCGAAAAAATCTACCAGTACCGGTTTATCTGATTGTATGATTTCGTTAAATGTCATTGTGCAGGTTTATCTTCTTGTTTTTTGGTTTGCTTTTGAAATATGCCAAATAATAAAGCCCCCATTACTGCGCCATAAACAGTACTATTGAGTGGCTTTGATGTAATGGCACAAGTACCGCTGGAGCAGCCAATTTGTTGCCAGTAAAAATATCCTGCAACCGCACCTGCTATGGCTCCAATAATATAGAGCAGGTTATTACTAAACCACTTCTTCATAACTTATATCTTTTGTAGTTTCAAATGTTTTCTTTGTTGGAGTATTACATCCCCCCGCTCCGCAGCAGCCAATATTAAATACAGGCATTGCAGTAAAAAGTAATCCTAAAATTCCCATTGTCCAATTGCCTGCCATTGCAGCTTGTACAATAATGGCGATGCCTAAACCCAACCTTAAAAACCGCATAAAATTCCAGTTACTAAATATTATCTGTTTCATGTGTTGTACTATTTAATTTTATCATATCGCCTCAAGGTTAAGCTTACAAAAGATTTTGCTCTGCTCATAAGGTGATTAGATTTTTTTTGTGGACAGTTCAGATAAAACAACTTTGCCAGCACCACTTCCTTTTCCACATCAATTCCACTGACACATTTTTTGCCCGCCGCCAAAATAGATTTGAAATACGCTCATGATTTTTATTTTTATCTTAAGAATGTAAACTGGTATTTGCATTTTATGACACTACAGGTTCCCCTGCATTTACCCATTCATTTATACTGCCTGAAAAGTTGGCTACATTTTTAAATCCATTCTTTACTAAAATAGAATATCCAATTGTTGCCCTGTCGCCGCTTTGGCAATGGATGATTACTTTTTTGTCTTTACTTACTTTATCAAGGTTGTCTGTTAGTGTACCAACAAATATATTTTCTGCTTTGGCAATATGCCCGGCATTGTATTCTGATGCTCCTCTTAAATCAATCAACTGCACATCGTTGTCAGTTATCAATTCTTTGGCTTCTGCCAAAGAAATAACGTTGGCTTTTTCTAATATACCGCCGGCTTCTGTCCATACGGTCGTAGAACCAACATATCCGTAAATATTATCTAAACCAATACGCATCAATTTTCTTGTCAGGTCATCTAACTGGGTTTCATCAGCTAATAAAATAAATTGTTCATCATATTTTAAAAACCAACCTGCCCAGGTAGCAAATGCATTATTGCCTTGTATGTTAATGCTGCCGGGAATAAAGCCGGCGGCAAAATCTACTTTGTTTCTTGCATCAATTACTTTCATGCCCTGCGCCATTGCCCCTTTCAATTCTTCAAATGAAATTTGTTTCAACTTTGGCACCTCAGTTAACAACGGACGGTCAACTTTATTTAAGTGCTTCATCATAGCAAAATACTTTGGCGGCTCCGGCTGGTCTTCCAACAAATATTTTACAAATCCTTTTTCATTATCTGCATATTGAAAAGCCCAGTTTCTTGCTTTTTCGTACCCAACAGTTGTACTTGGTACGGCACCCAATGCTTTGCCACAAGCACTGCCTGCACCATGCCCCGGCCATACCTGAATAAAATCTGCAAGCGCATTAAATTTATTAATGGAGTTAAACATTTGGTGTGCACCCGCATCTGCTGTACCTGTAATACCTGCTGCTTTCTCCAGCAAATCCGGACGACCAATATCACCAACAAAAACAAAGTCGCCTGTAAATAACATCACCGGTTCTTTAGAAGCAGGATTATCCGTTAAAAGGAAACTGATACTTTCAGGAGTATGACCCGGCGTATGCAGTACTTCAAATGTAAGGTTGCCTAATTGTACCTTTTGGCCATCTTTTAAACCAATATGTTTAAACTCATATTCCCAGCCCGGTCCACCTTCATCAGACAAGTACAAATCAGCACCGGTTAATGCAGCCAGTTCTCTTGAACCTGCCAAAAAATCGGCATGAATATGCGTTTCAAAAATGTGAGTAATCTTCATGTTATTGGCTTGAGCAATTTCGAGATAGGTGTCCACATCCCGTTTTGCATCAATAACTGCTGCAACGCCTGCTTTTTGGCAACCGATGAAATAACTTGCCTGCGCAAGGCTTTTGTCGTAAATGTGTTGAAAAAACATAGTTATCTTTTTTTTATTTTTATAAGTTTAATTGTTTTGCAAATATGGCAAAGCTTTTTACCGATTTTAGTAACATTTGTTACATTAGGCAACAAGTACGCCATGTAAAAAATGCGGCTGCTTATGTTTCCTTTAACCTGCAGCAAGAGGTTTTTTTCATTTTATTCTTTTATCAATGGCCACCACCTGTTGGAATGAAAATTTCTTTAATAATGATATAAATACCCATTATTAATACAAACCAGCCAAATGCTTTTTTTAACTTATCTCCCGATATTTTTTTAGATAAATAAATACCTATAAAAATTCCTAAAACTGCAAATGCAGTAAAGCTTCCCAAAAGTTTCCAGTCAATAACCTGGTTGCCTTGCAAGTCGCCAATAAACCCTATTAGCGATTTTGCTGCTATAATAAACAACGATGTGCCTACAGCCAGCTTCATAGGCATACGGGCAAGCAATACCAAAGCAGGTATAATTAAAAAGCCACCGCCTGCACCTACAAGGCCGGTAAGTAATCCTACTACAGTACCTTCCAGGAGAATCACGGGATAATTATATTTCATTGGGGCATTTTCATCAATCGCTTCTTTCCTTTTACCCGACTTAATCATGCTGATTGAGGCCAGTATCATTACCACAGCAAACAGCAACATTAATGCTATTGGCTTTGTAATAACTAATGAACCAATAGAGAACAGTTCTTTTGGAATTAATGGTACAAGCCACATACGGGTGGCATATACTGCGGCAATAGAGGGAATGCCAAAAATGAGAACAGTTTTAAAATCTACCTTTTTTTGAATGGCACTCTGCACACCACCAACCAAAGCAGTTGAGCCTACAATAAATAACGAATATGCTGTAGCCAATACTGGATTTATACCCATTATATATACCAAAATAGGTACCGTTAAAATAGAGCCCCCGCTGCCAATTAATCCAAGCGAAATACCTACAATTGCTGCTAACAAATACCCTAATATTTCCATAATGTCTTTTTTTTGTAATTGTAAAGATGTTACAAAGAATTTTGGCGGACGGTAACAAAGGTTACATTGGAGGGGATATATTATAAATTGATACACAGGTATTCAATTTTTAGTAAAACTTGTTGAACCTGAAAACCAATATAAGGTACGTTGCGTTAACTTTAATAACCAAATAATGAGTAGCCTATTTCAATATTTCAAAAATTTTAATTCACTTTCCAAAGAAGCGGAAGAGGCCATCGCAGGTATAAGCAATATTATCTCGATCAAAAAAAATAAAGACCTTCAGCCAATCGGGTACACTTGCAAAACAATTTATTTTATCAAAAAGGGAGTGGCCCGCATCTATTATCATAAAGATGGCATAGACATTACAGAAGGCTTCTATTTTGAAAACAACATCATAGCAAGAGTTGAAAGTCTCTTTACAGGCAAACCAAGCCGTAAGGCAATACAAATTTTGGAAGATGCAGAAATTGTGGCCATTGATGCTATTGCTTTATTTAAACTGTATGATAAGTTTCCTGAAATTGAAAGATTATTTCGTAAAATATTTGAAGCCGGGCATGTAGATACCATAAACCGCATAGAAGGCATACAATTTCATAGTGCCGAAGAAAGATATAAAGCCCTGTTAAATGAAGCCAATGATGTACTAAAAAAAGTGCCGCTTAAATATGTTGCATCTTACCTCGGCATTACACAAGTAAGCCTTAGCCGCATAAGGGCTCACCTGTAATTATTTATCTTATGATAAAAGAATAGTCGTTTGCAGTAGCAACCTTTGCAGTGTAAAATTTTACACTGAAAACATGCAACAAAAGGAAATTAAGTTAGGACTAAAAGAAAACTGGAAACAGTTTACACTTCTTGTAATCATCAATGCTTTTGTAGGCGGCATGGTTGGGTTGGAACGTTCTATCCTTCCTCAGATTGCCGAAAAAGAGTTTGCCATAGCAGCCAAAACAGCCATTCTCTCATTCATCATTGTGTTTGGCATTGTTAAGGCCATTACCAATTATTACACAGGTACTTTATCAAATAAATTCGGAAGAAAAAAACTGTTGGTAGCCGGTTGGATAATTGCTATTCCTATTCCATTTATTTTAATGTTTGCTCCGTCGTGGAGTTGGATAATAGCTGCTAATGTACTATTAGGCATCAACCAGGGTTTAACCTGGAGTAGTACAGTAGTAATGAAGATAGATTTGGTAGGGGAAAAGCAACGTGGCTTTGCTATGGGCTTAAATGAATTTGCAGGGTACATTGCAGTAGCAGCAGTAGCATTTTTAACCGGTTGGATAGCCAGCGAATATGGCATAAGGCCTTATCCATTTTACATAGGCATTGTATTGGTTTTATTAGGTTTATTTGGAAGTATTTTTTTTATAAAAGATACCAAACATCATGTGGCAAAGGAAAGCATTAATAACACTATACCACTATTGAAGAATATATTTTGGGATACAACTTGGAAAAATAGAAATTTAGGTTCAGTAACACAGGCAGGTTTAATAAATAACCTCAATGATGGAATGGCTTGGGGCATTTTCCCGATCCTGCTTGCAAATAAAGGTTTTACAATTGGCGAAATAGGAATTGTTACTGCAATCTATCCTGCCGTTTGGGGCCTCGGACAATTATTTACCGGAAGAATGGCTGATAAGTTTTGCAAAAAAGATATGCTCTCCATAGGCATGTTTTTACAAGCCATCGCCTTGGTTATTTTAGTTGGGGCTAATACCATGTTACATTTTATTATTCTCTCCTCCATTTTGGGATGGGGTACAGCAATGGTGTATCCAACATTCCTTGCAACAGTTGCAGAAAACACAAATCCGCAGGACAGGGCAAAAAGCATCGGCATCTTTCGTTTGTGGCGAGATTTGGGTTATGCAATCGGGGCAATACTTACTGGAATAATTTCAGACTTAATAAGCATTAATGCTTCTATCATTTTCATTGGTTTATTGACATTGGCATCTGCTTTTATTATTCGTTACCGGATGAAGTGCCGAACAGATGGCTCAATAAAAATATGGGATTGGATAAGGAATAAAAATAGCCAACATAGAGAAAACTCAAAAGTGCTTTGCGATAATAGAAGTTCAACCCTTATATAATTAACAAAAATCCACAAATCGATAATAATAAATGGATAACTACCCGTTCAAGTATATTGAGTGTTTCTTAAAATGAGTTCAGATAGCACCTGCACAATATCTCATGAGCGCAGCATATTCAGAAGCCCAACGGACAAAGCCATCTTTTATACTGCTCTAAGTAACCTCTGTGCTGTACGGATGAAGTTGTTTTATTTTTTTATTTAAATGTATCTTTATATCAATTCTTGTTCAGCGTTGGCTAGCAAAGGGTAAATATATGCAGGATTAATTTTTGGTTTTGGTTGGGCAATTACACGAGCTTGTCTAGGTCGATTAATTACTCAGACCGGTTCAGGTTCTAGTGTAATAATTTTAACCTTATTTAGTGCAATTGCTGGAACCTGATTTTATGGCCTATTGAAAGAAAAATCACCTCATTAATTACCTTGTTATTAATTCAACCCATAATCTCTGCCGTATCTCTTTAAAGGATTCTGAAAAAAAATCTGCCCAATGACAAATGCTTTTCTTGAAGAAATTTTAAATAAACAATCTCTAAGGGAACCCGTGCCATCAAACGATGTGATTGCAGGTTGGGCTTTAGAATTAATTTATATTTTATATCCCGAAAAATCTCAATATACTTATCAGAGTAAAGAGGCAATCAAAAATTCCTTTGCAAAACTTGAGGCAGAGCTTGTACAGATTATGAATGCTACAAAAGCATGTTCAGATTGCAACAACGAAGTCATCAGCAAAATATTTTTTACAAGATTGCCTTCAATATATAATATTCTTAATACCGATATAGAGGCTATTCATATGGGCGACCCTGCTGCCCACACCGTATTTGAAGTGGTAAGGGCATATCCGGGATTTTATGCCCTGTGTTTTTATCGCTTAGCACATGCGCTACATCAATTACAAGTGCCTCTTTTACCACGAATACTTACAGAATATGCGCACAGCAAAACGGGTATTGACATTCATCCTGCAGCTTTAATTGAAGGGTATTTTATGATAGATCATGGTACCGGAATTGTAATAGGTGAAACAACAGTAATAGGCAGAAATGTCAAAATATACCAGGGTGTAATACTTGGTGCCTTAAGCATAAATAAAAGTATGGCATCGCAAAAACGCCATCCAACTATTGAAGACAATGTAATTATCTACTCAGGCGCTACCATTTTAGGTGGTGATACTTTGATTGGAGCAGGCTCGGTAATTGGTGGTAATGTATGGCTCACCCAATCAGTACCGCAGGGTTCACTGGTTTATCATAATCCCGAAATAACGATCGTAGAGGGAAAATTTACTCAATAAAAAATTATAAATAATGCCCACAATATTAGATACCATTGGCAATACACCCATTGTTGAGTTAAAAAAACTCAATAAAAATCCCAATGTAAAAATCTATGCTAAACTGGAAGGAAATAACCCGGGAGGTAGCGTTAAAGACCGTGCTGCATTGAATATGATTAGAAGCGCTCTGGAACGTGGAGACATTAACAGTAACACAAAATTGATAGAGGCAACCAGTGGCAATACCGGTATTGCTATGGCCTTGATGGCAAATCTGTTTCAGTTAGAAATTGAACTGGTAATGCCTGTCACATCTACCCGAGAAAGAGTTTTAACGATGGAAGCTTTTGGGGCCAAAGTAACTTTACTTGAGAGTATCGAAGTATGCCGTGACTATGCAGAAAACAAAGCAGCAAAGGGTGAAAATTACCTGCTTAATC
Source organism: Ferruginibacter sp. (assembly GCA_031416275.1). GTDB lineage: Bacteria > Bacteroidota > Bacteroidia > Chitinophagales > Chitinophagaceae > Ferruginibacter. Next base: position 17,800 of record JANOTH010000130.1, read on the forward strand.
AATTTGCTAATCCTGATAATTATCTTGCTCATTACAAAACTACAGGACCTGAAATTTGGAGAGATACTGAACATAACATCACTCATTTTGTAGCTTCTATGGGCACTACAGGAACTATTATGGGCTGTTCAACTTTTCTTAAAGAAAAAAATCCTGCTATACAAATAATCGGGTGTCAGCCTACAGAAAATTCATCTATTCCCGGTATACGGAGATGGAGTAAGGAATATGTACCAAAAATATTCAATCCTCAAAAAGTAGATCGGGTGATGGATGTTTCTCAACAGGAAGCAGAAGAAACAACAAGACTGCTTGCAAGAACGGAGGGAATTTTTGCGGGTGTAAGTAGCGGCGGTGGTGCATCTGCAGCTTTACGCTTAAGTCGGGAGTTGGATAAAGGAATAATTGTTTTTATTGCCTGCGACCGTGGAGACCGATACCTGAGCTCCAACTTATTTGGATAAACACTGATAAAAAATCATGTGCTCGTTAATTGCGTGCAAGTATATTATTAATGTGATTTATTTCACCAAAGAAATACGAAACAAGACTCAAATTAGAGTTATAAAATTTAAGGATTATGCAGATAAAACAATTTGAAGATAAAAACCTTTCAGATTGCAGTTATGCAAAGCAAATTATTTTAATTGACCCTACCTAAAATGCTAAGCAATACATTGATTATGCATAAGAAAACAAGTCACTTTTGAAAGAGTAAAATGTGTAGAGGAGAATCATAAAACACCCTTTAATACACCACCATAATAATTGTAGTCGGTTGCAACGCACTATTTCCGATGCAATATTATTTTTTTTGCATGGCGGCAGTATTTATTTTTCTATAGGAGCCATGTGTCATTTCTATTTTCCAGCCATTTTTTATTTTTCTTAAAACAGAAGTAGCAACACCCCTGCTTTTAATTTCGCTTGCATCTTTTGCAAGCACAATAGTATACACATAGGTTTCTATTGTATAAGCGTAGTTGCCCTGCAGTTTTACATCAATTACATAATCTGAATAGGTGAATGATTTGAAATTTTTAAGCTCAGGGGCAAGATGATGGTCTAAATATCCTTTGATTCCACCTTCATCCTTTCCCCCTTCAAAAACTCTTGCACCAGGCATAAAAAGAGAGGCAACGCCAGTGGTATCCAGCTTTTCTATTTTGCTTTTGTAAGTATTTAGAATCTTTACAACAGCTTCTCTGTCGTTTTGCGCTGACGCTGTGAAGCCAATGAAGAGTATTGTAAAAATAGTTAGTACAGTTTTCATGTTTTGTGGTTTGTGGTTTTTATTAAAATTTCATTTTCGTTTAGTGATTGACCACTATGATTATTTAAAGTTCAATTTATCCCGTAATATAGCAATGGATTAGTAGCTGTTAAATTAATCTTTTTCTTTCGTTCCACACATGCCTTCCTTGTTAAGCTTCTCACCCAACGAAGCCCTAGTCGTTGTATAACATTATTTTTCTCTGTAGTATTTTTCTGAAGAACCAAAAAGGAGCAATCCATGATAACCTGTAATGCTTGCAGTATTTATATCTCTTAGTTTAATATAGCAATTTGCTGAATGAGCCATGTTTGGTAGCTGAACTTCTCCTCCGTTCCATTCAAATTTGGCTTTGTCAAAAGTAAAATTCCAAATAATTACTTTACCTGTTTGTGATTTGTCAATAGCATTAATAATTTTTGCAGAATATGTATCGTTGGTTTTATAAACCTCCACACTCTTTGACGTTTTAGTATTTTTCCATTTTCCAATTATGTCGTTACTACTTACCTGAGCAAATAAGTTAAATGAGAAACAAAATAAGAATGAAATTATACCTATTCCTTTGGCAATAGTTTGAATATTTTTATTAAAAGGATACAAAGCTTGCTTTATATAAGTTTTGGGGAAATTTGGTTCTTCTTTAATTCCTATTTCGCCTCACAAGCGTCCTAAAGATGCAAATTTAAGTTCTTTGAATATATTGATATTAAAGCATTGTAGCGGAATTTAGCGTTCAAACGATTTCAATTTATCTA